>CAIYQH010000257.1 GCA_903928285.1 uncultured Bacteroidales bacterium | reverse complement strand
TGATCAGTCTTGCGGCAGGCATGGCATCTGAGGGATTATTGCCAGTGTGTTACAGTATCGCCCCATTTATTGTATTCCGGCCAGCCGAACAGATTCGTCTGGATGTATGTCTGCACAACCTGAATGTGAAAATTATCGGTAACGGGGGCGGGTACGGTTATGGGATCATGGGTGCGACCCATCATGCCCTTGAGGATATCGCTGTTCTTTCATCCTTTCAGCATATGAGGTGTTTTATCCCGCTCTGCAATGAAGATGTGTCAGACACGGTATCAGCCATGTTTACCTATGTTGGCCCCTCCTATTTGCGGCTGGGGTTCGGCATTCTGCCTCCGGGTATGGTATTACCACCCTATCAGCATACACGGAAATTACAGGAGGGGGAGGATCTTACAATCGTCGGAATGGGCCCGGTTCTGCTGAATCTTTTTAAAGTACCCGGAATTACTGATCATTTAATTTCAGCTGATATTTTTGCAATTTCAGAGGTGCCACTTCCCTGCCTGACGGAGGAACTCACGCAAAGCATACGTAAGACATCGCGCATCCTGATCATTGAAGAGCATGTTCAACGCGGGGGGTTAGGAGAACATCTTGCCGGCCATATACTTAACAATAACCTGAGCTGTTCGTTTAAACAGCTTTATGCAACCGGGTATCCTGATGGCCGATATGGTAGTCAGAGTTATCACCAGTCAATAAGCGGACTAGATGCAACCAATATTGCAATGGTCATTAATCAGATGATTCATGGATAATGATATTCTTTATATCCCGATATGGGATGACCTCCAAAAAGATGAGGCCAACCGGCTGGTTGGTCCGATCGTTGTTATTGGCGCCTCGGGGTTTATTGGCGCCAACCTGTTCCACAGTTTGAGAATGTTGCGTAATGATGTGTATGCCGTTTCACGCAACCCGCAAAAAAGCTGGCGTTTGGCCGGAATAGACAGTTCACGCTTGATCAACCTGGATATAACTGACCTTGAACAGGTTCAAAAAGTCATCCAGAACCTGAAGCCCCAGACAGTTTTCAACCTCTCGGCATATGGGGCCTATGCAAGACAGACCGACAGCGAACAGATTCATCTCACTAATTATATCGGCACACTCAACCTGATACGGCCTCTCATGGACACAGGTTGCAGCGCTTTCATACAGGCCGGTACCTCCTCAGAATATGGACTTAATTGTACCTTCCCCAACGAGATGTCGGAACTGATCCCAAATTCCGATTATGCGGTTTCAAAGGTGAGTGCATCCTATCTTATCAAATACTACGGGACCGTTCATAACCTGCCCTCTGTAAACCTTCGTCTGTATTCAATCTATGGCCCATGGGAAGAACGTGACCGTTTAATCCCCTCGATTATTAATTTCGGTCTGCTGGGGAAATATCCGAAACTTGTAAATCCTACCATATCCCGGGATTTTGTTTATATCGACGATTGTACGAATGCACTCGTAAAGGCCGCTCTCACTGCCTGCAGGACAAATCCGGGAATATCTCTCAATATAGCTTCAGGATTAAAGACCACCCTGTCGGATGTTGCCAACACTGCACAAGATTTATTCAAAATAGAACAGGAACCTCAGTTCGGCAGTATGCCCAACCGGAAATGGGACCTCTCTGAGTGGTATGGGAACCCACAGCTTGCCAAAGATATCCTTGGTTGGGAAAGCAGTACTTCTTTCAAAGCTGGACTGAAACTGACCGCCGATTGGGAACAGGAGGCAACTGCAAGGTTAAAGCATGTTACGGTACCCCTGAAAGACAAAAAAATCACTGCAATTCTGGCCTGTTATAAAGACAATCAATCGATTCCACTCCTTTATGAAAGGCTTTCAGCGATGTTCCAAAAATCGGGGTACGATTACGAGATTATCTTTGTTAATGATGCCAGCCCATTTAATGATGAACAGGTTATCGCCGAAATCTGCACAAACGATTCTCATGTTATTGGTATCAGCCACTCCCGGAATTTCGGATCACAGTCTGCCTTTATGAGTGGCATGGAACTCTCAAGCGGGGATGCGGTAATTTTAATGGATGGAGACGGCCAGGACCCGCCCGAGGTTATTCCTGATTTTATTGAAAAATGGGAAGAGGGTTATGAGATAATTTACGGTAACAGGATAAAGCGAGAGGCCCCGATTCATATGCAATTTCTCTACAAGTTATTCTACCGTATTTTCAAGAAGATGTCGGATGTAAATATCCCGGTGGATGCAGGAGATTTTTCCCTTATTAACAGAAAAGCTGCTGATCATATGTTGAAATTTTCCGAGAAGGATATCTTCATACGGGGGCTGAGAGCCTGGATCGGATTCCGTCAAATCGGAGTGCCTTATGTAAGACCTGAAAGACTCTTTGGATTCAGTACCAATAATTTCTTTAAAAATGTATGGTGGGCAAAAAAAGGTATCTTTTCCTTCAGCATTAAACCACTGCAATACATACAAACACTCGGTTTTGTTGTGTTTATGATTACCGTAGCATTGTCGATGTTCTATATTATCAAGTATTTTGTTGCTCCACCGGAAAATGCAAAAGGGATTACAACCCTCATTTTATTAATGATGGGTCTGGGGGGTATCCAGTTGATTTCCATCAGTATTCTGGGAGATTATATCGGGAAAATCATCGAAGAGGTTAAAAACAGGCCAAAGTTTATTCGCGATAAAATAATCCATAACGGCAAAGTATATAACCGGCAACAGGAGATCAACAAAGTCATAAATGATATAAAAAAACAGGGGATTCTATAGGATTTACCATCAAATATGGTAACCGGGTCATCTTTGATGAGGTTTAAGGGGTCTCCCTTTAATTTTTTATTCGAGGGCATCTTGATTGTTCACACCATTTTCAGGGATGTTATCCTATTCGCTGCCGGAATCGACCAGAATAAAAACCCTGAACCATAATGGTATCCTGAATCCCTGGTCTGGCAAAAAAGCAGCAGGAAAAATGAACAAGGCAAAAGAGGCAGGGACAATATGAACATCATACATTTGAGGCGTCGTTTATCGGGAATATTTTCTGAAAGGTTTATTCGTTTCCTGATTGTTGGCGTAATAAATACCGGTTTTGGTTACGGACTGTTTGCCTTGCTCATCTATGTAAACTTTCATTATACCCTTGCCTCTCTGGTTTCCACCATCCTGGGGGTTATTTTTAATTTTAAAACCACGGGGATCATCGTATTCAGGAACAACAACAATAATTTGATTTTCAGATTTTTTTTCGTTTATGGCATTACTTATGCGCTTGGCTTGATATTCCTCTATATTACCAATATGTTAAATATCAGCAATTATGCTGCATGGGCAGTTTGGTTAGTACCCGCTGCCATTATCTCTTATTTCCTTCAAAAAGTAATTGTATTCAGGCCATTGAATAGATAATCCCATTCATGTTCATCCCGTAAATGTTTATTTTTGTCGCATTATTGTGTTGATCTATCTCCAGAAACATCGTAAAACCGGTGATGCCGGTTGCTGATGTTATGACGCAAGAAAATACCTGTTTTCACCTTTAATGAATTGAGAGAATAAGGAATGAAACAACCTGCAAAAAAAAACCGGACTCAACGAGTACCTGAACAACCCGGAAAAGAAAAATACTTCTCACAAAAATCCATTATATTCTGGACGATCGGAATTACCGTTGTTACCTTCCTGGTCTTCTCCCCCTGCCTCAGCGGTGAATTCCTGGGCTGGGATGATTACAACTATATCCGCGACAATGCGCTGATCAAAGCCTTTACCTGGGCCAACCTCCAACACATATTTTATTATAAAACAATTGTTGTCGGCAATTACCATCCCCTGACAGTTTTAAGTTATGTCATTGAATATCATCTTGTCGGATTAAATCCCCTCCTTTACCATTTTGACAACCTGCTGCTGCACCTCCTTAATATCCTCCTTTTTGCCTGGCTGATGTGGCTTCTTACAAAAAAGAGCTATGCCACACTGCTGGCAACCGCCCTGTTTGCCCTGCACCCCATGCGGGTTGAATCGGTGGTATGGGCTGCCGAGCGGAAGGATGTTCTCTATGCCTTTTTCTTCCTGCTTTCGATGATTTTCTATATTCATTTCCTGGTGAAGAGCCGCCGGAATAACCAACATTATATTCTCTCCCTCCTCTTTTTCCTCCTGTCGGTGCTGAGCAAAGGGCAGGCGGTGGTGCTGCCCCTGACGTTGTTCCTGGCTGACTACTGGTTTCAGAAAAAGATCACCCTTCGTTCGGTACTGAACAAACTGCCCTACCTGGCAATATCGCTGGCTTCGGGAATCCTGGCCATTACCGCGCAGCATTCGTCGCTCACAGAGAACAGGCTGATGGCGCACTCAATTTTTGAACGGGCCGCTTTTGCCCTGTTCAATGTTTCAGCCTACCTCTATAAACTGGTCTATCCTTTCCAACTCAGCTGTTTTTACAAATACCCGGCAATCAACGACATGGGCGGGGTTTATGCCGGTGCCCTGGCTGCCATCGTTATTACCGGGGCAGTTGCCCTCTTTTTCAGAAAGAACAGGATAGTGGTTTTCGGGGCCCTGTTCTTTTTATTCACCCTCTCAATAGTATCACAGATTCTGCCTGTCGGGAATGCCATTATTGCCGACCGCTATACCTATATCCCCTATATCGGCCTGTTTTTTACCATCGGTTTGCTGTTTGACCAGTTTGTCAGCAGCCGGCAAAAATTTGCAGCCATTACGGTTGTTGCATCGGTTGTTGTACTGGTGGTGTTTGCGGTCAAAAGCTACACGCAGTCGCGAACCTGGCACAACAACGAATCCCTTTGGAAAAACGCGCTGAAATATGATCCCGACAACGGCGTTGCCCTGACAAACCTTGGCTGGGAATATATTGACAGGAAAGAGTATACAACCGCCATTGATTTGCTTCAGCGGGCAATTCAGAACGAACCCACCTATGTTGAATGTTTCAACGCATACCAGAACCTTGGGTATGCTCATTCGATGGTAGGGATGAAGGAGGAGGCGGTCAGGAATTTCACCTCGGCCATTGCCAGGCGGCCTGGCTATATCGATGGCCTTTTCAACCGGGGGTTAGCCTATGCGGATATTGGGAAATTTGACTCGGCAGTCGCTGATTTCACTGCGATCCTAACCTTGTATGACGCAAACAATACCAAGGCATTTTATAGCCGGGGGAGTGCATTCAATAAACTCAACCAGCCCGACAAGGCTATTGCGGATTATACCTCCGCCATCAGGACAGATCCCGGTTACAGCGGAGCCTATATCAACAGGGGGAATATCTATTTTGCGCAGAACATGTTTGAAAAGGCAATCGGGGATTACGATATCGCGCTGAAAATCAAGGCTGATGACGGGAACACCTGGTTAAACCGTTCGTTTGCCGGTTTCAGGCTGCATCACTACAAGGATGCCCTTGCCGATGCCCTGAAGGCACGGGAGCTGAAGATGGCCGTGCCTCCCAAATATATCCTTGACCTGCAAAGTGCTGTGAAGGCGCCCTAAACCTTCTGCGGAAGCCAGCTATTTGCAATAATTGCCAAGCAGGTCGCGGGCTTCCGAACTACCCAGCCCGGCAGCAATGCGCCAGTCGGCACAGGCTGCCGCTTTGTCATTCACATTGTACCGGACCTTTCCCCGGTTTAAAAATGCCATGTTGTTTTTTGGATCAA
The DNA here is from genome assembly GCA_903928285.1 of uncultured Bacteroidales bacterium. Classification (GTDB taxonomy): domain Bacteria; phylum Bacteroidota; class Bacteroidia; order Bacteroidales; family FEN-979; genus CAIVAT01. Next base: position 5,766 of record CAIYQH010000257.1, on the reverse strand, counting down.
GGCGGATGGCAGTGGTAAAATCCCGATCGGCAGCGGCAAAATTGCTCAGGTTGTAATAGGTTGAAGCACGGGCAGTATAGGTATTAACATACCCGGGCATGATCTGAATAGCCGTGTCATATTCCTGTAACGCTTCGGCATACCGTTTTAACACGGATTCCGCATTGCCTTTGTTGAAATGGGCCTGAAACAGCCTAGGTTCATACCGGATTGCCAGGTCATATTGTTCAATGGCACCAGCTTCATCATGCAGGGCTGCCAGTGAGATCCCCTTGTTTACATAGGCCTTTGAGTAGTCAGGTTTGATGGCAATGGCTTTATCGTAATCGGCAACAGCCCCCTGGTAATCCTTAAAATCGGCCCTGATCAGCCCGCGGTTGCTGAGCGCCATGGCCGACCCGGGGTTTGATTTAATGGTATAGTCATAAAATACAATCGGGTTTTCATAGTTCCCGGTGTAGAAGAAGGAGTATGTGCCCAGCGCCAGGCTCACCAGCAATACCGCAGCCAGAAACCGGTTTTGTACCTTCCCCTCCGGAAGACTGTTAACCAGGAAGATCAGGAAGATAACGATACCGGCCATAGGCAGGTATGCCCGGTGTTCCAGATAATCGTAAGCAGCGCTCCCCAGCAGGTGGCTGTACATCACCCCGGGGGCAGCAAACACCAGGAACCAGGTAATACCAAAAATCTCCATTTTACTGACACCGCGTGAATACCGGAATGCAAGCAGCGCAAAAAGAGCAAACAGGATCAGGCCCATGATGGTATTCGTCAGGGTAAAGTCTGCCATGGGTGAGAGATAAAGGGGGATGAGGAATTTTGCCATATATTCCGGGAGGGTCCTGATATTGTGAAAAAAGGGTCCGATTCCGAATTCCGCAGCGGTTGAGGGTATTTTAACAACCTGGGCGCGGAGGAAAAAATAGGCGGCATAAATCAGCAAAAATCCAACTATCAGCAGGATGATTCCAGGAATGGGAAGCTTTTTCTTTTTTTCCCCGAGGAAATACCAAACGGTAATGAGCAGGGGTATGAACAAGGCGGTTTCCTTTGAGAACATGGCCGCCAGGAAGGCAAGCAGGGTATAGACTCCATATCTGTATTGGCCCGAGTTTACCATTTTAATAAAAAACGCAACAGAGAGGATGCCTGTAAGCCCTATCAGGAGGTCGCCGCGGGAGGGCGCCCATGCGATGGCATGCACGAAGAGCGGAGCAGCGAGATACAACAACGTAAATACAAACGAGGATTTCCTGCTGTTTCCCAGTAATGCCAGCAAATAGAAGAGCGCCGAGCAGGTGGCTGCGTGCAGCAGCATATTTGTCAGGTAAAATATGGAACCCCGCTCATGAAAGAAATGGGCATCGATCATAAAGGTTACCGTTTGCAGCGGCCGGTAAAATCCTACCCCCAGAAAACTCAGAAACGCATCCCTGGTGAAGGCCATTTTAAGGTTGTTAAAATCCTTCAGGATACTCAGATTCCCGCTGATGAGCAAATCTTCATCAAATTTGCCAATGTAAAAGCCGAGTACCTGCCCATAGATAACGAATGCAAATACAAAAAAGAGGACATATACAAAAGGTGCACCTGTTATCCGGTTCCACCATGCTGATTCAGCTTTTTTTGCAGGTTTCTTTTTTAGGGGCGGGGTTTTTACCATATTCTGGATTGATTTATTGGTCATTTTCATTTTTTCTGATGGGACAAGCGAGCAAATTCGTCTGACCGGCTGAGGTCTCCGATGGCCCGGTAGGAAATGGAAATGTTCTGCATGAGGCTGGTATCATCAGGAAGTTGTTTGTAGGCACTGAGAAAGCACTCCAGCGATTTCGGATAATCGGCTGTCATGGCATAGGCAACACCAAGGTTCTTAAGCAACCAGGGGTCGCCGGGGTTCATCTGGTTGGCTTTTTTGAGATACACCAGGGATGAATCTATGCGGTGATAGTATTCTCCGTAAATCTGCCCGATCCGTTCCAGGGCATCATGCTCTTTTGGATCCAGCAAAGCGATGGTCTGGTACTCCTTAAATGCTTCCTGGTAGTCGCCCCTATCGAGGTGAAGCTGGGCGCATTTGGTCCTGATGAGGTTCATGCGGGTATCGGAACATTGATTCAGGGCGTCGCTCCACAAAGCAAAATCATCGTGCCAGACAGAGGAGCGCTGATGGGTCTGAACGGCAGAAAAAACCAGCAAAATCATCATCAGCCCGGCCAGGAAAATGCCCGATAACTTAAGCCTGAAATCCTTCTGTTCAACAAGATAGGTGCCCCAGCTGCCGATGATAAAACAAATCCCGATATAGGGGATATAGCCATACCGGTCGGCAATGATCGCCTGCCCTACCGAGATAAACTGAAGCACAAGGATCATTGTCAGAATGAAAAACCAGGTTCCGAAGCCTATTACCTTAAACATCCTGTTTTTCATAAACAGCGTCACAGCTGCGACTGCCAGGATTACGACAACTACCAACGGGGCAAGTCTGAATGACAAGGGTAAAAATCCCTGTTCATCAATAAACGGGTAGGGATAAAAGGCCGAGAGGTTGACAGGAAGGAAAAAATTGGTCAGGTAGCTGAGAATGCCATAGGAGGCATGCATCATGCGCTGCATCAGCGTAAATATCCTCCACTCGCCGATAGCGCCTTCCGACTGGATCTTGATCGCCAGCAACCCGTAAAAGAGGGAAATAATGAAAAAGGGAATCTTTTCGATGAGCGCGCGAAATGACCATTTCCGCTCCAACAGTAAATCCATCAGTACCATTACCAGGGGAAATACCACGGCCATGGCTTTGGACAGTACAGAAAGAAAGAAAAGGAGAAGGGCCAGTGCCAGGAATTTCATCCTCTTTTTCTTAACATAGAAATAGTAGAGGATCATCCCTGAGATGAAAAAGAGCGCATAGAGAACATCCTTGCGCTCCGAGATCCATGCAACCGATTCGACATGCATCGGATGGATTCCGAATAACAGTCCGGAGAACAAGGCAGCCCATATTTTCCGGTCGGTGAGCAGGAAAATAAGGAGATAAACAAGAACCGAATTCAGGATATGGAGGAAGATGTTGGTCAGATAATAGGAGCCGGGATTCAACCCTGAAAAATGGTAATTAATTGCGAGAGAAAGCGTTGTAAGGGGATGGTAATTCTTGGTGAGTTTCTGAAGGTCCTTGTGAAAACTGAATATCTCCGAAATATTTTTGGTTGTCAGACCCTGTATCAGTTTGTTGTTGGTTACATAAACATGATCATCCCAGGTTTTTAGAAATTGATTGTCGGCGGCGGGTTTCAAACAGACAAAGGTTGTCAGGGCAATCACCAGGATAAAAAGAGCGTGTTGCCAGCCCCGGGTGGATGGAGGAGGGATTTCCTTCACAGCGGAATGACGAGCGGTTTTTTTCAAGGTAGTCTTCGGACGGACGGCCCGGTTTCCGTCCTGTTGTTTCATATTGGTCATATCGAAAGATTCATTACAGCATCCAGCTTCCAGAGGATTAAAAAGGGTCAACCGCCCTTCGCTTTGAGTGTTTCAAGAAATTGAGGATCGACCCGGTATCCGTTTGATTTTGCCTTCAGCGCATACTGGTAGGCATTCCTGAAATCGGCCAGGTCGTTATAGGTGACAGAGATATAAAAAAGTCCCTTACTGTTTGCAGGGTTTAGGGCAACACACTGCTCGAAGTCGGCAAGTGCTTCCTTATACCTTTTTAACTGGTGATAAGCGATCCCGCGATCCATAAAGAAATTGTCATCCCTGGGAGAGGATTGAATCAGCGTTGAATAGTCACCGATGGATTCATCAAAACGTCCCATTTCCAGAAAAGTATAAGCCCTGTTGGCATAAACACTTATAAAGTCAGGTTTTAATGCAAGCGCTTTGCCATAATCGAGGATGGCGCGATCGGGCTGTTTAGCCCGGGCGTAGGTTATCCCGCGGTTCAGCCATGTTTTAGGGTCGAGGCTGTCGAGTCTGATCGACTGCGAGTAGGCATCGAGCGCCTTGTCAAATTCACCCCGCAGGCCATAGGCGTTTCCCAGGTTGCTGTATACCTGTGCATCATTTTGTTTAAGTTGCAGAAATGACATGAAATCCTGAATCGCCTTATCGGTCATGTTCAGCCCTCCGTAATAGTTTCCGCGGTTTTTATAGGCGACCTCAGCCCTGGGATAAGTTTCAATTACCTGTGTCCATAAGGTTTCTGAATTTTCCCACACCCTGGTCTGGTTCCAGGCTGTTTTCGCCAGGAACAGGCTATAGAGAAGGAACAGGGAGATAAATATCCATCTGGTGGCGTGTAAAACCTTTTTTTTACTAAAAAACAGCTGGTCGAGGTACCAGGCTGCTATAAAAAACAGGCCGGTTGCACTCAGGTATGAATACCGGTCGGCCATGATTGCGCTGCCAACGGGGATGAACTGTAAAACCAGGATAATGGAGAAAAAGAAGAAGAGATATCCGAAGCTGATCACCCTGGTAAAACGGGCTGAATAGATGACCAGCAACAGGATGCCTATTGCTGCCAACGCCGGAAGGTAAAAACCCCAGGCCAGGTGCAACGACATATTAACCAGCGGGAATGGGTAAAACGCAGATAGATCAGCAGGAAACAGCAGGTGATACTGGTACATCCAAAACCCGTAAGCGGCGAAAATGCACCGCTGGAAAATCGTAAATTCCTGTATTCCTGCTACCGATGTGTGGGCCTGGACCATCCAGGTAATCACACCAAAAATCACCGACAAAATGAAAAACGGGATCTTTTCCAACAAAACACTTGCCGTGAATTTCCTGTTGGTAAAGTAATCGATCGCCAGCAGCATCAATGGAAAAACGACTGCCGCCGGCTTGGAAAACAGGGATGCCAGGAACAGCAGCAGGGTCAGCGCCAGTTTTAACCAGCCAGGTTTCTCCAGGTATTTCAGATAGGTGATCAGGGCCAGGAGGAAGAAAAAGGTATAAAGAACATCTTTTCGTTCTGCAATCCAGGCCACCGATTCAACGTGCATGGGATGTATGGCAAAAAGCAACGCAGTAACCGCTGCCACGGTGAGTCTTTTCTTTGACAACAGCCAGATGAAGATAAAGACCAGCAATACGTTCATTACATGCAGGAGCAGGCTGGTTGTATGAAAGACTATGGCTTCTGGCTCATCGTCTTCCCTGACAAGCTTTTTATCCCTGACCGTCAGATAATAGTCGAGGCTGAGCGACAGCATCGTAAGGGGATGATAGTTGGTTGCGGATGCATGTTTGAAAAAATAGGCTGTATTCTGGGCATTAAGCTGTTTTACATTGGAATTTTCAAGCACATAATCAGGGTCATCCCAATTGGTAAAATGATTGTTTAACGAAGGTTTATAAAGTGACCATGTCAGAAGCATCAGCAACAGCACGACGGCTGCCGGAAGCCACCTGTTGAAATCAAACTTATTCTTAACCTGTTTGTTAGGGTGTTTTGATTGCCCAGGTTTATATTTTTCAGGTTTGCCTTTTCCCATAGTTCAAAACAAAATTTTTACAAATGTATCATATACCTTTGAAAGGTTGAGTACGGCGGGATGTGATTTCGGTTACGATCCCTTTTTTTTAATCGTTTCGAGCAGGTTTCCGTCGACAGGGTAGCCCAGCGATTGTGCTTTCAGGATATACTGGTAAGCTCTCCTGTAATCTTTCAACTCGTTGAAGGTGGCGGAGAGATTGTAATAAGCCTGTCCGCTTTCGGGTGTGAGGGCAATACATTGTTCAAAATCAGCC
>CAIYQH010000256.1 GCA_903928285.1 uncultured Bacteroidales bacterium | reverse complement strand
ACAAGAAGACGAATAGTATAACATTGAATCTCATATGGAAAAATCGGCTTACCTGAGGATAAGGGCAAAGGTGAATCTTTTTATGCCTTGTGTAGTTACACAAAGATTGCTATAAGTTACATTATTCACACATGGCGGCCGGCATGTGGACTGCTCCTGCCGGGAGCATTGCAGGACAAACGGATTGGTATATCTTTGGAAAAAATGGCTGCTCACCTTTCAGCGCCGAATCCGGGAAGGTCTCAGATTGCCGGTATGCCGGGATGTTGCCTTCCCCGCGGTATTGTTGTCAAACCGGAAGACGCTGGTAATCATGACCAGGTTTCAGAAAAAGGGTCCTGTTCATCTAAAAGTATTCGTACCTTACAGACTGAATTTATGATAAGGGGGAAGTATGCCGTTATTCGCCCATGGCATATCTTCGGGCTGCCGTGGAAAAGGAAAATACCTGGGCTGTACGGACTGGAATCATCTCGTTATGAAGACGGTGCATGGAGAAGCCAGAGGAAACCGGGGTGTTTTTTTTCACAGTGATCACCGGGTTGATCAGGGCCGTTCTGCCTGTGGAAAGGAGGATGGTTTTATCATAGGGAAATGGATCCTTCATGTCGGAATTAGCAGGGGGTTTTTGGGTTAACACGTAAGCCGCCTTGACACGTGTCCGCAGGAAGGAATCAACCTGGGCGAAGGCATAACATAATTCGTTTCCGGGTTTGATGTGTTTTTGCAAGGTGTTGTAACCGTCAGGATCCATGATAGTTGCCCTGATATTTTCAGTTTCGCCAACATAAATCAACCTTAACAGATCAAGCGCATAATCACCCTCTTTAACATGAGTTTCATACACAAAAAAAAGACCCGGAGATTTTTTAATCTCAGATTTATTCCCCTCTCTCCAGTATCCGTTGATATGTATGATTACTGTTTGTTCCGACATCCCTTTTGTTGTGCGAAATGATACTTAATCAATAATTGTGCCAAAATGTTAAAGTGTTTATTATCAAATATATATTGATTTATTATTGTAAAGTTCGTTGTAAAAAGGCAATTTTAATTTACATAGTTTGTAAAATAGGCTTAAATTTGTTTACAGTTTTATACCGCGTTGCATTATGGAGAAAAAAGGGAATTTGCTCATTGTTGAGGACAATCCTGAGATTTTACAGGCACTGCAATTTTTTTTAGAGTTTGAGTTTAACCTTATTACCTCTATTACGAACCCGAATTTGATTCCCTCCGCCATCAGAACAGGGCAATATGATCTTGTTTTGCTGGATATGAATTTCACAGCCGGGATTAATACGGGGAACGAAGGACTTTTCTGGCTGGCCGAGATCCTGAAAATGGACCCTTCAATCTGTGTGATCATGATGACTGCTTATGGCGACATTGATCTTGCCGTAAGATCCATTAAAATAGGCGCTACCGATTTTATTCTTAAACCCTGGGATAACGATAAACTGCTGGATACGTTAAAGGCAGGGTTGAAACTGAGGAAATCGATGTCGGAACTTAAGGACAAGCCACAAAATGTTAAGTTGCTTCAACCCGACATGGAGCGGCAGTTTCCCGATTTTATCGGAGAGTGCCCGGAGATCAGAAGGGTTATGGATATTTTGGATAAGGTTTCCCAGACCGACGCCAATATCCTGGTTACCGGTGAAAATGGTACCGGAAAGGGGTTGATCGCCAAGGAGATACACCGTAAATCAAACCGATCGAGGAAATTAATGGTAACAGTCGATATGTCCTCCATCCCGGTTTCCCTTTTCGAGAGTGAACTTTTTGGACATAAAAAGGGCGCCTTTACGGATGCAAGGAATGACAGGATCGGGCGGTTTGAAAGTGCAAACCAGAGTACCCTGTTCCTCGACGAGATCGGGAATCTCTCGCTGAACATGCAGACGAAGATCCTCAATGTACTCCAGGAGCGGCAAATCGTGCCGATTGGCTCCAATAAGGTGGTACCTATCGATATCAGGTTGATTTGCGCGACCAATAAAAACCTTGAAAAGATGGTGGTTGAAGGACTGTTCAGGCAGGATCTGCTGTTCAGGATCAATACCATCCAGATTGACCTGCCGCCATTGCGCGACCGCGGCCAGGATATTGACCTGATGTCGGTTTATTTTCTTGACAAATTTTCACTGAAATATGGGAAGGGGGAGATGAGTTTCGATAAGGAGGCTCTCCAGTCACTGAAAAATTATCCGTGGCCTGGAAATATCCGTGAACTGGAACATTCCATTGAGAAGGCTGTGATTCTTTCGGATTCGCGCGTAATCCAGGCTGACGATCTGTTTCTGAAAAAGGTTCCCCTCAGTGGCAACAATCCTGCAAATGTGCCGGCGTCGTTCGATGATTATGAAAAAACAATCATCCGGAAAACCCTTCTGCGTAATATGGGCAACCTCTCAAATGCTGCGCGGGAACTTGGCATTTCGCGACCTACGTTGTATAAAAAGATAAAGCAGTATGGTCTGTAGGAGATTTTATTACAATGTGATGGCCAGGGTTATGCTGCTGCTGCTGACCTCACTGCTGTTCTTCTTCATTATTTTTCACCTGCCCAACTTGTCGCTAATCATTATTACCGCATGCATCCTGGTGATACAGGCGGCGGAAATGATCCGGTATATCAACAAAATCAATACAAAACTTGAAGATATCTTCCTGGCCTACCTGAGCGGGGAAGCCACAACTTCCTTCTCCCCGGCCATGAAACGGAATGAATTCGGGAAAATGTACAGCTATTTTACACAGCTGAACCAGAATCTGGAGACGATCAGGGTTGATAATGAAATCAGGAATAATTACTTTAAAACCATCGTTGACCAAACCTCCGTCGGGCTGATCTCTTTTACCGGCGACGGCCACGTTGAATTCATGAATGATGCGACCAAACGCATGTTTAAGGTACATGTGGTTAAAAACCTTGCAAGACTTGACGCCTATAAGGAGGGATTTGGAAAATTCCTGCTGGAGATAGAACCTGAAAAGACAGAACTGGTTTCGGTTACGATCGACGATGAAATGGTTCAGCTTTCTGTGAAAAAGGTTGATTTTAAAGCCGGTTTAAAAAGTCTTCACCTTGTCTCGTTGCAGAATATCAAGGCGGAACTTGACCAAAAGGAGGTCGAATCGTGGCAGAAGCTTATACGGGTGCTGACCCATGAAATCATGAACTCCATCACGCCGATCACCTCGGTTGTCAATACGCTGTCCCGGATATTCATCATGAAGGATTCAGGCCGTATTATAAGACCGGAGGAGGTAACGGAACAATCCATCGAGAGAACTGTAAAGGGATTGGCGATGGTTGAAAAACGGGGCGGCGGTTTGATCCAGTTTGTCAACAATTACCGCGACCTGACAAACCTTCCCAAACCAAATTTCCAGGATATCATTATCAAGCCTATGTTCCTTGATATTCAATTGCTTTTCCAGGATGAGATTGAGCAGCAGCACATCAGTGTGGTCATCTCCTGTCATCCGGGGTTGCAGATCAGGATGGACCGGAAATTGCTTGAACAGGTTTTGATCAACCTGGTTAAGAATGCAATAGAGGCAAGTGATGAAAACCGGAATGGCACCATTAAACTCTCGGCTTATTCAGCGCATGAACATACCATCATCGAAGTGGAGGATAACGGGAAGGGAATCCCCCCGGTGGTTGCCGAAAATATGTTTGTTCCTTTTTTTACCACGAAGGAAAAGGGTTCGGGGATTGGCCTAAGCCTTTCGCGGCAGTTTGTCAGGCTTCATGGCGGGAACCTCGATTTTTATTCGGTTCCGGGAGAAAAAACGGTATTCAGTATCAAACTATAACAGGCCGGCCCGGCTTTCTGGTCCTTAATATCGTTCATTTACGATCCTGCCGTCAAACAGGTTGACGATCCTGCTGCTGAACTCGGCATCCCGCTGCGAGTGCGTCACCATCACGATGGTTGTGCCGCCTTCGTTAAGGGTTGTCAGGAAATTCATGATATCTTCACCCCTGGTTGAATCGAGGTTGCCTGTTGGTTCATCTGCCAATATTAAAGAAGGATTCGCGATCAGTGATCGTGCAACAGCCACCTGCTGCTGCTGACCTCCCGACAGCTGAACCGGGAAGTGGTTTTTGCGGTATCCCAATTCAAGTTTATCGAGCATTTCTGAAACCCTGGTTTTTCGTTCTGTTCTTGCAGTTCCCAGGTAGATCAGGGGCAATTCGACATTTTCATAAACAGTGAGCTCGTCGATCAGGTTGAAATTCTGAAAAATAAACCCAATTTTTGCTTTCCTGATCTGCGCCCTTTTTGTTTCGGGCAGGGAGGCTACATTTTCCCCCATGAAATAATAATTGCCCGAGGTTGGCGTGTCAAGCAGACCCATGATATTCATCAGGGTCGATTTCCCGCAGCCTGAAGGACCCATGATGGCTACAAATTCGCCTGTCTGTACCCTGAAGTCGATGTTATTCAGCGCCGTCGTTTGCAGGTCGGCGGCCTGGAATACTTTAACCAATGATTCAGTTCTAAGCATGTTGCAAGTAATAACTCCTACACCAACTCAAGCTGGTTGCGGATCAGTTTATAATAATATCCTTTCAGCTTCAGCAACTCCTCATGGTTGCCTGTCTCCACCACCTCGCCTTTTTCCAGTACCACAATCTGGTCAGCATGGCGGATCGTACTTAACCGGTGGGCAACCAGTACAACGGTCTTGCCCTGGAAAAAACCTGTAAGGTTTTCGACAATCTTCCTTTCGTTGAAGGCATCGAGTGAATTGGTCGCTTCGTCAAAAAAGAGATATTCAGGGTTCCGGTAGATCGCCCGGGCAATCAGGATACGCTGTTTCTGGCCTTCGCTGATCCCGGCGCCATCCTGCCCGATACGCGTGCCTGTGCCCATTGGCAGCAGGTTAATGAAGTCGTCGAGTATGGCATCGGTGATGGCTCTCGAAAGTTTCTGCTGGTCGATGGTCTTGTCACTCAGGGCGATATTGCTGCCAATGGTATCGGAGAAGATATAACCATCCTGCATCACCGATCCGCAACGGCTGCGCCAGTAGCTGCTTGAGAAATCCTCGAGCGGCGTGTTGCCGACGACGATCCTGCCAGTAACGGGTTTGTAGAAACCGAGCAACAGCTTTACCAGGGTGGTTTTCCCGCTGCCGCTCGATCCAACAATAGCCGTCACCTTTTTCGATGGGATTACCAGGCTGAGATTCCGCAATACAAAGGGCGAATGAGGCCCTTCCCGCTGAAAGGAGATATCCTCCATGGTAATACTCCTGTCGGCGGGAAGGGTATTCAGACCTGGAACAAGCGGATCCTCCTCGTCTTTCTGGGTATTGACCTCCTCCAACCGTTCCATGCTGATACTGGCATCCTGAGCTTCGCGGATAAAATTTACCATCTGCTCCACAGGGTTGTTCAACTGGCCCAGGATATACTGGATCGACAACATCATCCCGATGGTGAGTTCCCCTTTGATGACAAGGCTGGCCGTGAGAAAGGTGATGAAGATATCTTTGGTCCGCACGAAAAACAATGCTCCTGCACTCTGGTACTGGTTGAGACTTAAGCTCCTGATACTGAGTTTATAGAGACTGTTCTGGATAGTCTCCCATTCCTGTCGTTTCTGCTCCTCACAATTTTGCAGTTTGATCTCCTGCATGCCGGTGATCATCTGGATCAGGGTGTTCTGGTTTTCCGACAACCTTGAAAATCGCAGGTAATCGAGCTCCCTCCGTTTTTTCATGAAAAGGTAGACCCAGAGGGCATAAAGTGTGCTGCCAATCAGGAAAATGACAAAAATCAGCAGATTGTAATACAATAGCACAGCCCCGAAGATGAAAAAGGTAATGGTTGAAAACAACACATTCAGGGAACTCATGGTCAGGAATGACTGTATCCGCTGGTGATCCTGGATGCGCTGCATCAGGTCGCCGATCATTTTTGAGTCGAAAAAACCAATGGGCAGTTTCATGATTTTGCCCAGGAAATCGGAGATCAGCGAAATATTGATATGGATACTGAGGTGAAGCAATACCCATCCCCTTACATATTCAATGACGGTCAATCCGATGAACAGGGCGAGCTGGCCCAGCAGCACCAGGGTGATAAAGCTCAGGTCACGGTTCCTGATCCCTTTGTCGACAATGAACTGTGTTAAAAACGGGAAAACAAGCTGGATCAGACTGCCTGCGATCATCCCCAGGATCAGGAATAAGATGGCCCGCTGGCGGGGTTTGATATATGGGATAAGGAACCTGATTTTCGATGTTCGGGGCGTTTCATCCGGCTGCTGGTCAAATCCTTCCCCCGGTTCAAGGGCAAGGCAGATCCCGGCGCCATCATCCTCATGACCGGAAAGCCATCCCTCAAGGAATTCCTCTTTTGACAGTACCATTTTCCCATGAGCCGGGTCGGCAACATGAACCACCTGATGACCCCTCTTCTGGCTGATCCGGTAAACCACGACAAAGTGCCTTTGCTTCCAGTGGGCAATGCAGGGAAGTGGCGCTTCTGTTGATAACTGGGTAAAGGTAAGCTGAACCCCAAGCGTGTCGAATCCTATGGCTTCAGCCGCATCGCTGATCCCAAGCAATGATACGCCATCACGGGTGATGAAACACTTTTCACGCAGCGTGACAATCCGGTATTTTTTCCCGTAATGCCGTGCAACCATCTGCAGGCAGGCAGGCCCGCAATCCATCGCATCATGCTGGTGATAAAAGACAAATTTCATTATTCGTATTTAAGCGCATTTGCAGGATTTTCCCGCAGAATCCGGAGGGTTTTGACGAACAGGATCACCGAAACAAAAATTCCCACTACCACGACCGAAAACAGGAACATATACCAGTGCAACCCGATCCGGTAATAGAACTGACCGAGCCATAAGGATAAAAAATACCAGGCAAGCGGAATGGCCACCATGGCAGCAATAAGAATATACACGATAAACTCCTTCTGGATCAGGTAAACGATGCTTGCCGGACTTGCACCATACACCTTTCTGATCGACATCTCCTTCATTCTGCGTTCGACGATCAGCATGGCAAGCCCGAATAAACCCATCCCCGTAATTATAAATGCCAGCAGGGTGAAGGTGCCGACCACACGGCCAAAGTCTTGTTCCTTGATATACAGTACATTAAGCTGCTGATCAAAAAACTTATAATCCAGTGGGATATCCGGGACCACTCTTTGCCACCGTT
>CAIYQH010000255.1 GCA_903928285.1 uncultured Bacteroidales bacterium | reverse complement strand
GGTCGTACCAGGGTCCCAGCCCGGTAGCTTCGGGAATCCCTGCCAGGGGAGCGCCTTTTGGTTCGGTGATGTAGCGCGGAGGAATGTTAAACGCTGAAAGGAGCTGGCTGAAGAGGGTCTCTTCATCAAAGGGTTTGGTAATATACCCGTTCATGCCTGCCTCGATCGATTTTTCAATGGCATCCTTAGTGGCAAAAGCGGTTAAGGCGATGATCTGGGTGGAAATGGCCATCTCGTTGCGGATGAAGCGGGTGGCGGTACATCCATCCATCACCGGCATCTGCATGTCCATCAGGACCAGGTCGTAATTTTTCACGGTTAGTTTCTCGATGGCCTCTTTGCCATTGGCGGCCATATCGGTTTGTAAATTCCATTTGGAAAGGATGGAATGTGCGATGAACTGGTTGAACTCGTTGTCCTCAACAACCAGTATCTTTTTGCCTTTCAGCGCCTCCTGGTCGATAAAGATTTTACGGTTGGCCTCGCGCAGGATGGCAACATCGGTGGTGTCATATTCCAGGGTGAAAAAGAACCGGCTTCCGATCCCTTTTTCGCTTTCCACATGGAGTTCACCCCCCATGAGTCCGACCAGCTGCCGGCTGATGGCCAGGCCGAGTCCGGTTCCTCCATAGATCCGGGTGATGCTTTCATCCTCCTGCTTGAATTTTTCAAAGATATTTTTCAGATTTTCTTCGCTGATGCCGATCCCCGTGTCGCTGACCACGAATTTAAAGGCAGCCCTGCCGGCAGATTCGCTGACCAGGGTGCAGGCAATGTCAACCCCCCCGCTGGAGGTGAATTTAATGGCGTTGTTCACCAGGTTTGTCAGGATCTGCTGGAGCCTGATGGGATCGCCGATAACAGCCTTCTGAAAAGGCTTGTCAATGGCTGCGTTGAGGGTGATGGACTTTTCCTCGGCGGTATGCGAGAGGAAGGAGTAAACCCTTGCAAGGACATCGTCCAGGGCAAAGGGGATGGCTTCGAGTTCAACCCGTCCGGCTTCGATCTTAGAAAAGTCGAGTATTTCGTTGATAATGCCGAGCAGGTTCTCCCCTGAAATAAGCAATTTTTCGTTCAGCTGCTGCTGTTGATTGTTCAGGGGCGTATCCTGCATAAGCCGCGTCAAGCCGATCACTGCATTGAGCGGGGTGCGGATCTCATGGCTCATGTTGGCCAGGAATGTACTCTTGGCCAGGTTGGCAGAACGGGCTTCTTCCGTGGCTTTCCGCAGGTCGTTTTCAATCTGCACCCTGCCGGTGATGTCCCTGTATTGCCATAGGTTTCCCAGGAAACGACCCTCCAGGAAGATCGGGATATAATCGCGTTCAAAGATCCTCCCGTCAACCAGTTCCAGCTCCTCCCCGGTGACGGAAAGTTTCTCCCTGAGGATGACCTCAATGCGGCTGACGAACAACCCGGGATCGGTGAACATTCCTTTGGATTGTTCCGCAGAATCGGAGCAGTCGGAACCAAAGAGCAATTCCGGCTCGACAGGGATGCCGAACATGTTACAGAAGGTTTTATTGACCAGGGCGATCCTGCGGTCCTGGTCTTCGACCAGGATGCCGGCTTGCAGGTTTTTGATGAGGGTTTCAAGCCTGATGGTAATCGCTGCCATACGGTCATGCGCCTCTTTCTGATCGGCGTTGTTCAGGATTGCGGCATAGATGCCGCCGGCTATGTTGCAGATAAAGGTGAGGATGATCTTATTTTCTTCTGTAAACCGGTTTGGTCTCGCACTGACGATGCCAAAGGCGCCGACAGGCTGAAGCCCGTTCAGAACGGGAACATAAAGCCTCGACCTGACAATGAAACTTCGTTTGGAGGTGATGGTAAGATGGGCGGGGTCATTTTCCGTGTCAGGGATGTCAATGGGCTGACCTGTTCTGAATACGTATCCGGGATGACGATCCACGGCGGTCAGCTCTGCATTCTTACGTTCTTCGTCGGTAAATCCTTTGGCAACCAGTAGTTTGAGTCTTTTTTCTTTAAAATCATAAAGATATAGTCCGGAGGATTCAATATCCAGCAGATCATCCAGGACCTCACTGACGTCAGCAGCGAGTTCTTCAATCGTTGTGACTTTGCCGTAGCACATTGCAAAGCGGTTCAACCGGCTGAGGACCTCTGTCTGATTTTTAATTTTTGTCATAGCCTCCTGTTATAAAAGTGACTCCAGCGCTGCCATTGCACATTCCTGGTCCTTGACATAGTGTCCGCCGCTGATGCCGATGGCACCGATGATCCGGTTTTCGGAAAAGACGGGAATGCCTCCGCCCATCAGCATGAAGTCGGTAAAATCATGTGCCCCTTCCCGCAGGATGGGATCCTGGCTGATGAATTTAAACCAGGATTCGCCGGTTGGCAAACCGAATCCCACGGCGGTAACAGCTTTTTTCCTGGAGGCATCCACCGCGATAAGCGGGGCATGGTCCATCCGCAGGAAGAGTTTGGTAATGCCGCTTTCATCGACAATCGTAACGGCGATGAACATACCCAACTCCCCGGCCTTGGCGATGGCCGCTGCCGCCATGCGTTCAGCATCCTTCAGGCTTAACGATCTTTTAATAAAATCTTCCATAGTGGCTTTGACATTATGTAAACGCGTTATTTACCAAGTGTGGCGCGCCTGACACCGCTGTAGTTCACCCGTTTCACCTTCTGCAGGTAATGTACAAGGGCTTCGCTCGTGGTATACGGGGTGGTGGTTCCCGGATCCCTGTGATCGAATTTATAGGCCGCCGCCATATAGCTGTTCATGGACACTGTGAATTCACGGTGAGCATCAAGGGGCTTGCCCGACTTGTCGAATAGTTCAACACCGGCGCACTGGTTATTCCCGTCCCCGGTGAGGATATAGGTCAACCCGGAAACCTGGAGGTCGATGGCCTTCTCATGATGGTATCCGTAACAGATCAGCGATTTGATCTCTGCAACATTCATGGAATATAGGACGATCTGGTTGTTGAAAGGATCTAGTTTGTAAATATCCCTCAGGGTCAGATTGCCGGCAGGCAACAAGGGCATGCGGATGCCCCCCTTGTTCTGGAAGGCCATATCGGCCCTGGTCTGGCTGACAACGGCATCGGTCATCAGACTGCCCAGCTGGTCAACGCCTTCGAGGGGTTTGTCGGCGATGCCAACAACCTTGTCAAATTCGGTATTGCTGTTATACTGATCGATGAGGTTCCTGATCTCCTTCTTTTCCTGGTGCAACGATTCCATTGCAATTACTTCGTCGCGGCGGTCAATGATATGGCCGTGACTGATCAACAGGGTGGTCTTGCCGATATATTTAAGGTATGATCCCGCCTGGACGATCATCACGCCGTTTTCCATCTTTGGTTTTTCAAGCAGGGTATGGGAATGACCGCCAATGATCAGATCGAATTGCGGGAGGGAGTCGGCAAGTCGTGTGTCATCCTCGATCCCAAGGTGCGACAGGGCGATCAGGTTGCCATAGCGGGTTTTCAGCCAGGTATATTCCCTGGCTTTCGACAGTCCGTTCACGAAGGTGATCCCCATCATATGGGTCGGGATGGAGCTGGGCAGGCCATTTTCGTCGAGTTGCAGCAAACCCAGCAGGGCAATGGAATCGCCCGATTTTGTTCCCAGGATAAGGTAGGGTTTCACAGGGCCGATCACCGCAGTTGAGGCATTGAGATTGCTGCAGATAAAGGGAAAATGTGCCTGGAGGAACCGTTTATGCAGGAACTCCTGTCCCATGTCAAATTCATGATTTCCCATGGCGCTGACGCTGAAGCCGCAGCGGTTCATCAGGTCGATCATGGGAGAGCCCTTGTCGGGAGCCATATCCACGATGGGATTACCCGTGAAATTATCGCCGGATGCAACCAGAAACACATTATCATGGAAACGCTTCAGACTGTCGGCCAGGTAGGCCAGTTTCGCCATGTTTTCGATTTTAGCGTGCATGTCGTTTGCATGGAGGAGGATAATCTCGGAAGGTTTTTCCTGACTTATTCCTTGTGTAAAACCTGCTGTTGTCAGCAGGAATAATGTAAGACAAAGTAAGATCTGCGTATGGTTGATCATCATAGTCCTTTTTGCAAAAGTACAAAACAAGATCGTAATAAATAAAAAGTGAACGCCATTGTTAATCAAACCCCCCACGGGTTTGCACAATGGCGTTCGTAAACAAATCAACCAAAAAAGACTATCTTACGCAAATCAGGGTTCCGTCGTTCTGCAGACGGACCGTGAGGTGTACTTTGTTTAACCGGAGATGAATGATATACTGTATGCTGTTGTTGGCCAGGATTAGTTTCGTAGCCCTGTTGCAAACGGTATAGGTGGCATAATTTGCCATGATATAATCCTTGACAGCCTGCGGGACTGCCGTGTAAAAAACACGTGAATCCTGCATCAGGAAGGCATTGCCGGCATCAAAGTACAATTTGAGAGGTTCCAGTCCGGTAATGCTGATGACGACCTCGGTAACGGCTCCTTCGGGGCAGATCGAATCGAGTTCGGCGTGGCGGATGGTGAAGGCGGCATAGTTGGTGGTGATATAGCTTTTAATCAGCGAAGAGAGGGAGTCGACAGGAATGCCATTGCCGTGGGGAGGAGGGCCTCCATGTCCGCCGCCCTGATGCCCGCCGTGGATCGTGTCGCAGTGAATCGAATCGTGGTGGGTGGTATCGCCGCCGTGATGGCCGCCGTGGAAGTTGGCGCCATCGCCCAGGAATTCACCGGTCTTTGAAAACCCCAGTTCCTCGGTGGTGTTCAGGGTTACAATAAAGGAGGCAGGGCTGTTGGTAACGGTAACAACATATAAAACAGAGGCATCGGGATAATTGGTATCGATGTATTGGGTTGCCTTCAGGGGCAGGTCGGTTGCTTTAACCGTTTGGGTCGTAGCGCTGGTCTGGCTTGTCTTGTTGCAGGAACTAACTACAGTTGCAAGGGCAATCAGCATATAAAACATTGCTCGTCTCATATAGATTTGGTTTTAATTGTTGCCTCCATTATCGCATTGCGGCTTTGCGTCCATCCGATTGTTGGTGTTGAAGAAGGAGGTAAAGGTCTCTGTATAGTTCCTGTTTTTTAATCAGACGCAGGTTTTTTTTACGGGTTGCCCGGGATTGGAAAAAAAGTTGATTTGATTACCCGCAGAATATTCAAGACGATACAATGTGTAGCGCTCCTAAGGTTATTGTGTGTTAAAACTGAGATGGGTTCAATGTTGTTTATTTTATTGGTTTCCGGTGAATCCGTATGCAATGAGTATCGGGGATAATGCAAGTCAAACAAGGTATCGATTACATGGTTTTCAGGCTAATTATTTAATTGAAATGATTTCAAATTGCAGAATTCACGGCACGCCATATCAGGGTATTATTTTACTTTATTATCTTTGAAAGAGAGCATGGAATGATGAATGTAATTTGTTTGATCGCAGGTATGCCATCCACGGATTGAAGTAAGGGTTGATGCCGTCTACCTCGATAGTTTTTGATTCCTTATAACATCGGAAATAGAAATTGAAACTGTTGGATTCTCAAATGAAGATACGAAAATTTTGAACATAACCAAAGCCTGTAAAGAGATGTCAGCCATCAAAGACTCAGGGAAGGTCTTGGTCACCTGTTTGGTAAAGGTGTAGCGAGGTGTTCCAGCTGATTGCTTTGGGATAGTGTGGTAGTAATAATCAGGATGGAGATGGACAAATTTAAAAACAAATATCGTATACCTCCGGCACGGGCTCAATGGTGGGACTATTCCAGTGCGGGGGCATATTTTATTACCATTTGTACGGCGCATCGTGATTGTTTTTTTGGTGAAATTGTTTCTGACAGGTTACAACCTGCCGAATTGGGGAAACTGGCAGAAAAATTATGGAATGAAATTCCCAATCAATTTAATTTCATTCAATTAGGGGCGTTTGTGGTGATGCCCAACCATATCCACGGGGTATTGATTATCAACGTTGACGGTGGCGTTGACGGTCCGTCGGTCGATACGCGAATGGGCGAATCGCGAATGGGTGAAACGCCAATCGTAGAGACGCGATTAATCGCGTCTCTACCCCCGCCGCCGCCGTCAACCCCCCCGCCACCGTCGTCAACCACCCCGCCGCCGTCGTCACCGCCAAACCCAAAACCAGGTGGTATTACGGGTCATA
This sequence comes from uncultured Bacteroidales bacterium, assembly GCA_903928285.1. Taxonomy (GTDB): domain Bacteria; phylum Bacteroidota; class Bacteroidia; order Bacteroidales; family FEN-979; genus CAIVAT01. The sequence continues at coordinate 7,695 of CAIYQH010000255.1, read as the reverse complement.
AAAATCCAATGTTGAATGAAAATATTTCACGCGTTATACGCTGGTATAAAGGGCGATGTGCATTTGAAATGCGGAAAACAGTTATCGGGTTCGGATGGCAAACGCGGTTTCATGACCATATAATCAGAAACGAAATGGAATATATGCGCATCAGCCATTATATCGAAACAAACCCCGCCAACTGGGGAAAAGATAAACATCGCAAAAAACGGGAATAAATGGGTCCCTTTACCTGAAAATCGGAACAGATGGTCAAAAATGCTTTACCAGCTTATGCATTTCAACCCCCTGATATTGAAATGAAGTTAAGGAATAAGGACTGCATCGCCTTCATCAATTTTAATTACCAGGCGAAAGAGGTGAAGGAACCCTTCAAGGCTGTTTTCCGCATGGGTTTAACGAGGGTGGTCGTGAAAAGAAATCTGACAAGCAGATTGGGAATCCAACCACAAAGAAGGAGAAGAAATAAGCATCGTCAGTTTATCGTACAATTACTGACGGGTATGAACCGTGTTCAAAATGAATCTCAAAGTAACCACCGGGCAAGTGCTACTGCCTGCACCCTGAGTTCAGGGACGGCGGTGCTTTCCCACAACTCTCCTTTTAAATTTCCCCCAAGAGTAAGCAGAACCGGTTGCGGTTTGCCTTCGCCGTTGAGTACCTCGAAAGTTGCAGTGTTTGGGCGGATCCCCAGCCTAAAGGGGTCCTGGGTAATGATTCCTTTATGCAGGGCGGAATTCAGGACATGGTGATCCAGTTTGCTGAAATCGGTTTCGGGACCGGTACAGTTGATGACCCGCGAGACCCCGGTTTTGCGGATCTCACCCGCTTTTTTATCGTAATATTCCACGATGGCAGCGTTTGACGATTCGCAGATATCCAATATTTTCCCGGCAATCACAACGAGTTTTCCGTCTATTCTCAATTGTTGGATCCTGTCGTGGACCGTTAACGGAATCCGGTGGCGGGCAACCCCCCACAGGTGGCGAAACCGAGAGAGAAAAACCCGTTTTTCCTCCGTAGTGAAATTGCCCCAGATGGTCTGCGTAAATGGGCGGATGGCATCGATTACCGGCCCGGCCGAGATGCCCAGGCTCCTGACCTTTTTAATATGTTTGTGTACCAGCCTTACCAGGTCGTACAGTGGGATATTCTCTGACAGTTCCCCGGAAATCTCTGTGTACCTGAGCAAGCTGTGCCGTTGCGGCAGGATATTGTAGTCATTGGGCGAAACCGAAAGAATGGAGCCGTTAAACCCGTTTTCGAGCAGGCCTGTCACCGTGTCCACCATGGTTAACCCGTTGCCCATGATCAGGACCGGCAGGCTGCCTGCAATCCCGTTTACCGATTCAATATTCCAGGGGTTTTGAAAATAGAGGGGACTCTTATAAAAGGATTCATGTTTAATGGCTGGATTTCCCGGTAGCTGGTTGCCGGTTGCAAGGACGCAGGTTCCGGCATGGATCACCTCCCTGCCGGCAAGGTGCATTGAAACTCCCGATTCGGTTACATCCAGGTCGCAAACGGTATCTTGTAAAACGCTGACACTGATATTTTTTTGCCTGCAGGTTGCCAGTGCACCGCGCCAGATGTGGGCCAGGTATTCGCCATAGAGGTGTCGCGGTAAAAAGGCCTGAGCGATCAATGAGCGGTCCTGCCCTGCGAATTCATCCCCTGCGCAGAGCCAGTCAACAAAATGGTCCGGTTTGTCGGGATAGGCGCTCATCTTCGCTGCGATGACATTCAGCAGCTGCTTGCGGGAATAGGGCTGATAAGCAATCCCCTTGTTCAGGACCTTGCTGTTGTCAATCAGGATCAACTACAGCGGCCCGGCGCTTTGTTCAATCAGGTGCACCGCGGTCATCGTTCCGGCAAATCCACCGCCAATGATTCCTATTCGTTTCATCAGGGTATGTTGGATGTTGGTTATTACGTTGTAATGCCAAACAATTCTGCATTTCCGGACCGGGTGACCGGTTACCGGGAAAGGCGCTGAATTGATCGCGAAAGTAGTAATTTTGCAGCGAATACAATAAGTGAGGGAGCCACAATATGGATGATCGCGATTTCGGCGGGGAGCTGCAATACAGCGCCTCGCGCAGCAGCGGCCCGGGCGGGCAGAATGTGAACAAAGTCAGCACCAAGGTTGAGCTGCGGTTCCATGTCGCCTCGTCCCAACTGCTGACGGAGTCTGAAAAGGAGCTGATCGCCGAAAAGCTTGCCCCGCGGATCAATGCCGCCGGGGAGTTACTGCTGGTTGCGCAGTCGGAACGGTCGCAACTCAAGAATAAGGAGAAGGTTACCGAAAAGTTTTATGCCTTGATCACCAAGGCTCTTACACCGCGTAAAAAGCGCAAGGCTACCCGGCCGTCAATGGCATCACGGGAGGAGCGGCTGGAGACCAAGCGGCGGCAATCGGAGAAAAAGGAGCGGCGGAAAGACGGGTCGGCATTAGCCTGAGAGGACTCAATCCTTGCAGCAGCGAACAGAGAAGCCATTGTTTTTCAGGTTGAAATTTTTGAGCAACTCCCCGTTGTTGGCATCCAGCACATAGTTCCATCCGTTCAATGAGGCGGTATCGGAAGATGACCAGAAATACCCTACATTTCCGATCGAATAATAGGTGCCGTAATTGATCCTGTACCCTCCCGGGATTCCCGTGAAACCGCTGGCATTGGTCGCCCCGGTATTGGGTGAATACCACAACCCGGTGCCCTGTTCAATGGTCCCGGTCGATTTCATCGGTCCGCCGGCACTGCTGCTGCCTCCCAGGAAGGTGGCAAGCTGCGTCCATTCGGCAACGGAAGGCACATGCCAGCCGGTGGGACAGAGACCGCGGACATCGGCCAGGGACTGGAAGTTATAAAGAGCCCCGTATGTCGCGAAGTTGGCGGCAAGGTTGTCATAAGTACAATAGGCTCCCGTGGTCACAACCTTCCACTGGGCATCCAGTGTTACTTTCGGAATCGCCTCGCCGTTGCGGTACTTTGTAACCAGAAGGTTTTCCCGGAGCCACTTTTGCGTGCCGATGGGCACCACATGATAGATATTGCCTTCGACATCGGTTACCGAGTCGATAACGACCTTCAGCGTTTTAAAGGATTGTTCGCTGCCGTAGGCAGTCCCCTGGCTGTTGGTGGCATATGCCCTGACATAGTATACGGTGCTGGCGGTCAGCCCCGTGAGCTGGCTTGAAAAGGTTCCGGTACCGGTACCATCTGACGTATGGAGGCCCGTAAGCAGCGGCGCCGTGGCTAAGCCCCAGCAAACCCCGCGGACGGTCACCGTTGCCCCGCCGTCGGAGGAGATGGTTCCGCCGCAGGTGGCCGTGGTCTGGCTGATAGCCGTGACAGCGGAGGTGGTAAGGGTAGGATCCAGGAGGATTACCGTTGGGGTCACAGGGGCAGGGTCCGATTTCTTGGCGCATCCTGAAATGACCACCAGGGTAATTACGATAAGAGGAATCATCAATTGCATTGTGGTGGCAATCCTGATTCCTGTAAGGGTGTTCTTGAGTGTACGGGGTGTTGTCATGGAATATCAGATTATGGTTTATTTGATAAATTTCACAGGGTAAAGGTATAAACTATTGATCATTTTTTGGCAATTACCCTACTTTCCAATAGATTTGCAGGGAATTCATAAACTGTCGCCGGATCTCCCGGCGACACAGGCTGCCCCACCGGTCTGTTTTCAATTGCATAATTCCACCCTCAGGATGACTGTTGAAACTGTTTTATCGAAATACGACGGGAAGACTGCCGCACTTGGTTTTCAGACCAGGGAGTACCTGTTCAGGCATCTGCCGGGGATTTTAGAAGAGGTTGATGTTCGGGCCAGCCTGCTGGGCTATTCTTACGGGTCAGGTTATAAAAATGTGATCTGTGTCATACTGCTCTCAAAAAAGGGAGTCAAACTTGGGTTTAACAGGGGTGGCGAACTGCCTGACCCCAAAAATCTGCTGACGGGAACTGGAAAAGTTCACCGTTTTGTAGTGATCCGGTCGGAGGATGATCTGCTCAATCCTGCCCTGAAGGATCTTCTTGATCAGGCTGTTATTGCGCTCAGGAAAAGGATCAACCAATCAGTCTGAAATGGAACTGCTCCAACCTTCAAAATTTCCCCTGTCTGTTTCGGAATTCAACAGCCGGAAATTCAAATTCTGGTCATTTCTTTCGATGTTTTTGCTGGTTTTTGTTCATGGCTATAACCTGCATGAGCGTTACCTGCAGCCCATGACCCTCCCGGGCGAGCCGCTCAGCATCACCACCTTCACCGAATATTTCCTGGCAAACGGAATACTCAGGTTCCGGATCCCGATGTTGTTTATCATTTCGGGATTCCTCTATGCCCTGCATGACCAGCGACCATATGGCCAGCGGACGAAAAAACGGCTCCGCACGCTGCTGCTGCCCTATCTTATCTGGAGTGCCGCCGGATTTGCCTTCACCTGGATCCTGGAGATGTTTGCCGGCTCAGGAGCCATTGTTTCAGCTTCGCATATTGTACAGATTGACGACACCCGTTTGTTGCTCCATGATTATCGCTGGCAGGAGATGCTGTTCAGGTGGATCATCCTGCCGGTGCCTTACCAGCTCTGGTTTATCAGGGTACTGCTGATCTATAACATCGCCTACCCGGCCATCAGGTGGTGCGTTTGCAACCGTATCGCCAGGTGGATTTTCTTCGGTATTGCCGGACTGATGTGGCTTGGCACCAAGGGATTTGTATTCTTTGAAGGGGAGGGATTGCTGTTTTTCTCTCTCGGAGTATGGATTCAAAAGAGCGATTTCGACATTGTCCAGCCGAAACGATGGCTGAAACCATTCTGGTGGGCGATTGCTTTTACCTTGCTGGCTGCTGTCAAAACGGTGATCGCCTTCCAGGGAAAAGAGGTTTTTGGACAGGCCATTTTCCCCGTATTGATATTGATGCACAAACTGGTCGTTCTCAGCGGACTTATTACCGCCTGGTATGGCTGTAACGGCATGGTTGACTGGTTTATGAAGCGCAGATGGTTTGTCTGGCTCTCGGCCTTTTCCTTTATGATCTATGCCGTTCACGCCCCACTGGTGGCCTATGCGACCGAAGCAGTTTTTGCTGTTGTCAGTCATGTGCCATGTTACCGGATCATAACCTATATCCTTCTGCCATTGACGATTGTGGCCTTTGCGGTTGGTACCGGCGCCCTGCTGCGCAGGACATGGCCTGCGATGTACGGAGTACTCACGGGAGGCAGAGGATTATAACCTGGATTAAAAAATAATAATGATGGAAAAGAGACCATTTGCCTTTTACCTGCTGGAGTTTCTGCTTGCCATGCAGGCGCTGGGAGCCCTTTTCGGGGGACTTTCCCTGGTGTTTTCTCCCTCGGGAGAACTCCTGCATATCCCTTTGATGGTGCTGAAAGGCTCTCCGTTTGCGACCTTCATGATACCGGGACTTATTTTGCTGATCGTTCTCGGGCTTTTCCCGGGGATCCTGGTGCTTGCCCTGTTTCGCCGGCCCGTCTGGAAAGCAGCCGGCATGCTGAACATCTACAGGGGAATCCACTGGGCCTGGACCTACAGCCTTTACCTCGGGATTATGCTGATCATCTGGATACTCTTAGAGGTAAGCTGGATCGGTTACGATATCCTGCAGACAATATTCGGGCTCGTCGGGGTTGCCATTGTGGTGGCGACCCTGTTGCCGGCAAATATGCGTTATTTTGGATGGAATAAAAAAAACGAATGATGATGAAGATGAAATTTTACCAGGTTGATGCCTTTACCAACCGGTTGTTTGGCGGGAACCCCGCCGCCGTATGCCTGCCCGGCCAATGGCCCTCTGATAAACTGATGCAGTCGGTGGCGGGAGAGAATAACCTGTCGGAAACCGCCTTTGTGGTAAGAACGGAGAAGGGATACGATATCAGGTGGTTTACGCCTGCCGTCGAGGTTGACCTGTGCGGTCATGCCACCCTTGCCTCAGCCTGGGTGATATTCAACCAGTGTGGTTTTGCCGGTGATGAGATCCTTTTTTATTCGCCCAGGAGCGGTGAACTGAAGGTTCGGAAAAGCGGGGAAAAGCTTTTCCTGGATTTCCCCGCAGATATGTTTGTTTCCTGCGACTGCCCGGCTGAGATCAGGGAAGGGCTGGGCCTGGCGCCGCTGGAGGTGTACCGCGGGAAAACCGACTATTTAGCGGTGGTTGCTACGGAACAGGAGGTTCATAACATCCGTCCCGACTACCGGGCAGTGGGCATGCTGGATGCAAGGGGGCTGATTGTCACGGCTCCCGGCGACACTGTGGATTTTGTCTCCCGTTTTTTCGGGCCGCAGTCGGGGGTTGACGAAGACCCTGTAACAGGCTCTGCACACACCACCCTGATCCCCTATTGGGCCAGCCGGCTTGGAAAAAGCAAGCTGTTAGCCAGCCAGGTCTCTGCACGGGTGGGGATGCTGGAATGCGAGCATAAACCGCCGAGGGTGATCATCGGTGGGGAGGCCGTATTATTTGCTTCGGGTGAGATCTTCCTTCCATGACGAACCACCCGGAGCCAGGATTGAAAATGTCGTGCCGCGTTATTTTTGATGTTCCTTTTTGAAATCCGGAATTCTGACTAAATACAATGCTGTCCATGGAGATGTTGATATTGTGTATTGCAGCGCTGGCAGCCGGTTTCATTGATGCCATTGTGGGCGGGGGCGGGCTGATCCAGACCCCCGCCGTGCTGATCACACTGCCGAACCATTCCGTGGCAACCCTGCTGGGAACAACCAAGATCCCGTCGTTTTCAGGAACCTCGTCAGCTGCATTGCAGTACGCACGCAAAGTCAACCTGCAATGGAAGCTGCTGGGACTGCTTTGCCTGATCGCCCTGGTGGCAGCCTGGGCCGGGTCGAAAACAGTCTCCATCGTAAGTAACTCGTTCATGAAACCCATCATTTTCGGGGTACTCATCGTCGTGGCAGTTTATACCTATACCCGGAAGGATTTCGGAACCACAACAACCGCGGCCAAAACCCCGGGGAAGGAGATGCTCTACGGCGGTCTGTTTGCCTTGGTCATCGGTTTTTACGACGGCTTCATCGGCCCGGGAGCCGGGAGTTTCCTGGTATTGTTCTTCATCAGCGTTCTCGGGTTCGACTTTTTAAAGGCAAGCGCCCATGCCAAATTCGTCAATGTGGCCACCAATACCGGCTCGATCATTTTCTTTGCCTCGAGCGGGCATATCCTGTACCATTATGCCATCCCGATGGCAGTGTGCAATTTCTGCGGGTCGCTGCTCGGGGCCAGGCTCGCCATCCTCAAGGGAAACAAATTCATCCGCATCTTTTTCCTCTTCGTGGTTGCCGCAACCATCATCAGGTTCGGGTATGATATCTTTTTCAGGTAGCAGGTCAGCGACAAAGCACCAGTTTCTGCGTAACGGTCCGGTCTGCGTATCGGGCCATTATAAAATAGATCCCGCCGGCCATCCCGGAAAGATCAACCTGTAAGGCGTTGGAAGGCATTCCGGATGACTGGAAGACTGTTTTTCCCAGTGTATTCATGACCGAAACCTGTTGCCAGGATTCTCCCCCGGGCAGGAGGTTTTCGATAATGATAAGGCCTGCCGAAGGGTTGGGGCTAACGGCAAAGGCAGGATTGCCCGGGGTGTTTTCAGCCACGCTGCCCAGAATTGGCACACATCCCTGGAAAACCGACAGG
>CAIYQH010000254.1 GCA_903928285.1 uncultured Bacteroidales bacterium | reverse complement strand
TTCTTGAGTAGGATCATAGCTGTATTAATCGTACCAAATGTAGTGAGAAATTTAAAACTATTTTTATTCCAACATCACCGGCAGCGCGTTCCTGGCATTGTTCAGGGGGTCAGCATTTTGAGACTGAAAAATGGAACCTGTTGTTCCGGCTTCCCCTTGATTCGGTCATTGACCATTATTCGACCGGGATGAAAAAAAAGCTGGCATTCATGGGGGTTTTAAATCAGAATAAGCCTGTAATGATCCTCGATGAGCCCTTCTACTGCCCCGATATTGCAACCTGCAGGATCATCCGCCAGATCCTGTTAATATTGAAAGACCAGGATTAAACCATCATCATCACTTCGCATATCATTGAAAACCTGACAAACCTGTGCGATTTGATTCACTACCTGGAAAATGGAAAAATATCATTCAGCAAAGATGAAAGTGAGTTGAAGAAGTTCGAAAAAGCGATCTTTGCATCGATCGAACATTAAAATGAGAATATCATCAACGAACTGACATACAACGTATTCATATCCTAACCACAAAATAGCCATGGAATTAACCGACCAGATTTTAGCCGTAATTGAGAAAGCCGGTGCTCCGGTGACTGCCGGACAGATTGTAGAATTATCGGGGGTTGACCGCAAAGAGGTCGACAAGGCGATGAAAAAGCTGAAAACCACAGAAAAGATCACCTCTCCCAAAAACTGTTACTGGGAAGCAGCCAAATAACAGGATCAGGCGCGGGCTCCAGGTTCACGTTTCATGGGCAGTCTGGTTCTTCTGATACCGTCGAACCTGAACAATGCGTTGGCAACTGCAGCGGCAGTCGGCACCAGCCCGATTTCGCCGATGCCCTTGGCGCCATATGGCCCGACAGGGTCATTTACCTCCACGCCTATCACCTCGATTTCCGGTGTTTCCATGGCTGACAGCACGCCGCAGTCGGCCAATCTGGCGCTTACCAGCCTGCTGCCGGCCATGGGAAGGTCTTCGGTAAGGGCATAACCCAGTCCCATATGGACCGCTCCCTGGATCTGTCCCTCGAAAAGCATGGGATTCATTATCCTCCCGGCATCGTGCGCAGCATAAACAGTTTCAACCTCCCCCTGATCATCCAGGATGACCAGCTGGGCAGCATACCCGTAGGAGTAATGGGTGATGATCTTCTCGGCATCGGCCCCTGGTTTTGTTGTCCAATCGCAATAATATTTCCCGGAGTAAGACCTCCCGGCCAGAATCTTCAATAAATCCCGGTGAACCTGTTGTGCCGGGCTGGTGCAAGGGGTTGTTTCAGCCGGCACGGGAAAGCCTTGTTTTACCCTGATTTCGTTAATATCCCGGGACAGGGCTGCAGAAGCATCGATGATGGCATTTCCAAGCAGGGCGGTGGCTCGCGACGAAGTGGTCATGCCGGTTGGCAGAGCCGCTTGTGTATCCACGAAAACATCAACCAGGGATGGGGCGATACCAGTCTGCTGGTGCAGCGTCTGGATCGCCATGTTATGCACCCCCTGCCCCATCTCCGTCCAGCCATGTTCTATGGCAACACGGCCATCGGCACCTATGTTGATCCTGACGTCGCAAAAATCGGTCATCCCGTTGCCGACACCGGAGTTCTTGATTCCGCAGGCCAGCCCGGCATATTTTGCAACATCATAATGCTCTTTCAGCGCAAGCAGGCAGGCTTTAATCCCCACGCCCGCCTCAAGGACCTGTCCGGTAGCAGTCATTTTACCATTTTCAAGGGCGTTATCGAACCTGAATTTCCAGCGGTCAAAGCCGCCCTTTTCGCACAGTTCATCGATACAGCTTTCCAGGGCAAATGCCACCTGGTTGGCGCCAAAACCGCGCATGGCGCCCGAAGGAATGTTGTTGGTATAAACGGTCAGCGATTCTATATCCACAGCGGGCAGATGGTACGCGCTGCAGGCATGGCCGGCCACCCGTTCCATCACCTTGGTGCCAACAGAAGCGTAGGCGCCCGTATCGCCGATGGCACGCAGATGCAGTGCGTTCAGGATGCCGTTTTCGTCACAGCCAACCGCAATATCCATCCACACAGGGTGACGCTTGGGATGCATCCTGACCGACTCCTCCCTTGAAAGGGTTAATTTTACAGGCCTTTTCAACATGAAGGCAAAAAGGGAAACATGTCCCTGCACTGTCATATCCTCGCGTCCGCCAAAGCCCCCCCCGCATGGGACGAGTGTTACGCGGACCTGTTCATCATCAAGTCCCAGTAAGGATGCCACCTGTTTCTGATCGACATAAATACCTTGCCCCTGGCTGTATAGATGAATGCCATCGCCATCCGGCAGCGCAAGCCCCGACTCGGGTTCGAGGAAGGCATGCTCGATACGCTGGGTTTCATAAATCCCCGTCGCGATGAACGCGGAACGGGCCAATATTTCATTTACGGGCCCACCTCTCTTTACCACACATCTTTCCAGCAGGTTCGGTTTGCCAGGATGCACCTGTTCGGCCCCAGGTTCCAGTGCAAGGTGCATGTCGGAAACAGGCTCCAAAACCTCATATTCTATACTGATCATCGCGGCGGCCCGGCGCGCACCTGCTTCGTCCACGGCCACCACCCCCGCAATAACATCACCGATATAACGGGTAATCTCGCCGGGAGCGATCATAAGCGGCCAGTCGCTGAATATCAATCCGGTATACCGGTCTCCGGGAACATCGGCTGCCGTAAATATGTGCACAACTCCCTCCTGGTTTGATGCCTCCGTTGTATCAACCGCGATAACCCTTGCCCGGGGATGGTCGCTGAAACGCAGCGCACCGTAAAGCATCCCTTCAACCTTCATGTCATTGACAAACAATTGCTTCCCGATGGCTGTTTCAAAAGCCATATATTTCGAAAGGGATTGCCCGATGCCGCCCTGTGACCCTTCCAAAGCACCCATGGGTCTATCCCCGTAACTGGGTGCCATCCCCGTGGCTGAGGCCTCTCTCAGATTTTTCAACGCTGTTTCAATGGCATCGACAATCTTTACGTAGCCAGTACAACGGCAAAGATTAAGATTGATGGCTTTTTTTATCTGTTCCCGCGTCGGGGAAGGATTTTCAGTAAACAACACCTTCGTGCGCATGATAAAGCCGGGAGTGCAGAACCCGC
>CAIYQH010000253.1 GCA_903928285.1 uncultured Bacteroidales bacterium | reverse complement strand
GAACCGATCTTCTGATCCCAGAGGGTTTTTTGCCGGTTATAGATATCGGTGGCAAATGCCAGTTTGTTCTTCAGATCTTTTAACTGTTGTTTCAGCACATCTGCATCAAGTTCGGCCAGCACCTGCCCTGCCGTTACATTATCGCCTTCATGAACCAGGATCCTGGTAACCACACCGCCCTGGTTGCGCGGACTTACGCCGATGTTGTCATTGCCATCGATGCGTCCCTGAACTTCAATGTAGTGTTCGAAGGTTTTTTTTGTGAGTACTTCTACATTAACCTTGGTTAAGGAAACAACCCCATTGGGGTTGATCTCCTTATCAAGGGCAGTGATCTCTGCAGTGATTTTATCCTGCTGTTTTTTGAGTTGTTCCAGCCGGGTTTTTTTATCGCCTTCCCTGCCTCCGCAGGCAGCCAAAAAAAGGATAATACCGGTTACGAGAAAAATCTTTTTCATATTAGGAAAAGGGTTGATTTATTAACGGATAGATGGTTCGGTAATTTGAACGACAAAGATAGGCATTTTTATCATGGAAAAAACTTTTCAGAGGAAAATCGTTTCCATGGCCCTTTTGTGTATCTTTGCACCATGAATCCGAAAGCATTGGCTATTCTTACCCAGGTGAAACGCCTTTATCAGCGCTATGGGATAAAGAGTGTCACGATGGATGATATTGCTAAGCAGCTGAACATTTCGAAGAAGACTATCTACGAATATTTCACCGATAAGGAGGACCTGGTAAAGCATGTTCTGATGCTCGAACATGAAACCCGCTGCAGCCGGTTGGGCGAAATTGAAGGATGCCGGTACAATGCCATTGAAGAGCTGTTCGAAGTGTATAAAATGATCAACCTTACGGTAAAGGAGTATAATCCCTCCATGGAATATGATATCCGGAAGTATTATCCCGATTTGTTTATGAAGATCAGGGAAATCAGGAGGAAACGCATGTTCGAATCTTCATATAACAACATGACCAAAGGGAAAAAGGAGGGGTTGTACCGCAAGGAACTTAATGCAAAGATCATTGCCAAGCTGCATGTATTCCGTACAGAAAACCTCCTCGACAATGATATGTTCACCCTCGAGGAGATCTCGTCGTTTAAGATGTTTCATGAACTTTTTGTGTATCACCTGCAGGGGATTCTAAGCCATGAAGGACGTACTTTTTTTGAGAATAACTTCGATAAATTCAAATCCACACTGTCATAAGTTACAGATTGCCTTTGATTTAAACCGGAGTTTCCCGGTTTTGGAGCGGGGCTTCTCATCCCCTGGAACTGCAAGGATGCATGAATTACGATATTCTTTGCCTGATTAACCCTTTTTTCGTATTTTTACCCCCCTCAGGCAACTTAATTTCCTGATTTACGTCTGATTAATAGTTAAGCTTGGATGCTCATTGACGATTCCATAATCGAGGGTTGCGTTGCCGGAAAGCGCAGTGCCCAGAGCGCCCTTTACCGAAAATTCTCATCGGTAATGTTGGCGGTTTGTCTGCGCTATGCTCAGAATCGCGATGAAGCGGAAGACATTCTTCAGGAGGCGTTCTTGAAAATATTCCAGAACATAGGCTCATACCGGAAAGAGGGTTCATTTGAAGGATGGATGAAGCGGATAATGATCAATCATGCTTTAAATTATTATCGTAAAAACCGGAAACTTCCGTTTCATGAGGATATTGATAATATTAACGAAACGGAAATACTGGATAAAGATGAACAACCTGTGAACCATTCCCCTGTCTCTGCTGAAAAACTGATCGCGTTGATCCAATTGTTACCGCCGGGATACAGGATGGTTTTTAATATGTATGTTTTTGAAGAGTATAGCCATAAGGAGATTTCAGAAACGCTGAATATCTCTGAAAACACGTCGAAGACCCAACTCCTGAAGGCAAGACGTATGCTCAGAAAAAAACTCTCTGATTTAAATCTGATTAAATACACAGAAACAATAAATGAGTAAAAAGATAAATCTCGAGGCTTTTGATGAAGGCGGAATGGACGAGTTGCTGCGAACGACCGTGGAGGGTCATCGCGTGGAGCCTGATCCCGGCCTTTGGAAAGGCATTAGCCGGAAGTTGCTTTTGCGGGAACTCGCGCATTTCAATTTCACCAACCTTTCTCTGACTGCCAGGATTACCGGCACAGCCGGGTTACTGGTCGTTGCCGCCGCATTGTATTTCCTGATCCCCGGCCCATCGCCTGTTACCCCATCCGAAAATAGTGTTCCTGTTATTACCAAAAGTTCAGCGGCACCGGTTAATACGGTTCCGTCAACCACCTCCACATCGCATACTCCAGCTGCCTCTGTTCCTGCTACCACCCTGCCTGTCAAAGCAGGCATCAAGACTGAGCATGTTTCCGGCAAGGTTCCCGTGACTCCAAACACAGTGGCAGTTTCACCCCTTCATGCACAAAAACAGCTGATCTATGCAAATAATACACCCAAACAACTCTTAACCACCAACCCTGATGCCGGTGAACCCGGGCAATCCCTTCCCGCTGCGGTGGTTGCAATTTCTCCGGTCGCTTCGAATGTGGAGATATTGTCGCCGGTCACACACCTGGTCCCGCTCGGAAGTTCCCTGATAGAGGTTACTCCGCAGGATGATACCATCATAACCATCAGCAATGTTTATGGTATCGCCAGGTACCTTGTAACCAAACCAAATGCCGCCCAGTTCTTCTCGGCAAACTTTGGTGTCTCGCCCGAAATGACATTTTACACTGCACCTGAGACCTATTCAAAGATCAATGTTTGGGTCAATGCCGGGTTAACCTGCCATTTTTCACGTTTTTCACTTGCCACCGGTCTTGGGCTCGGCTATATCTACGATAAGGGAAACTACCAGGTTGCCTATAAAAGCAATGACAAGGTTGGATATTACACCAATGTTGTCTCCTATTCTGTCGGGGCTAATAATGAAATCATCTATAATACGGTCACAAAGGATGTTTATGACAGCCTGGTGCATCAGAACGATTATCGCACGCTGAACCGCTATGCTTACCTGCAGGTGCCGTTGTTGCTGGGTTACCGTCTCTTTGAATCCGGCAGGGTCAGCCTTGCCTTCCAGGCTGGGCCGGCTGTGGCTTTTCTGCTTGGTTCACGGAAATCGTCTGCAGTGATCGAGTATGCGAATGCACGGGTCATGCGGATTGATGATAATACCCCCTCACGGGTGAAGACCAACTGGCAAATCTGGGGAGACCTTCTCCTGGAGATCAGGATGACCAAAAGGATCAGCCTGTATGTAGAGCCGACCTACAAGTATTTCTTCAGTCCGGCCGTTGAGCAGGAGAATATAAACTTTAAAGCCCCCTGGTCCATGGGTTTGGGTGTAGGATTACAATATAATTTCGCGACTAAAAGGAAAAATCCATGAGAACCTTGTTCCTCAGCCTCCTGCTTCTGGCAGTTTTCCGCCTGGCCTGCGCCCAGCCCGCAGAGGGAGGGGATTTCCCTGCAAGCTGTCATGCTGCCTATGCCGCAAGTCCCGATTCGCAGAATCCCATGATGTTCCATTTCCAGGATCAGTCAACAGGTCAGATCAACCACTGGCAATGGAGTTTTGGCGACGGCGCTACCTCCTCTGTTCAAAACCCCGCACATACCTATGCTGCGGGAGGAACCTATTTTGTCTGTCTTACCGTTTCCGATTCCGATTCAGCAAACATCTGCCATGACATGATTTGTTTGCCTGTCACCGTTCATCAGCCTGGTACCTGCGTTGCCGACTTTACCTTTACCGTCGACAGCCTGAATCGGCTGCAGGCTAAATTTACCGATAAATCAACAGGGAATATCAATAACTGGCATTGGGACTTTGGCGATGGAACCGCATCGCCTGAACGCAACCCCCACCATATTTTTTCTGGGTATGGCAAATACAAGGTTTGCCTGACCGCTTTTAACGGGGATTCCATTTCCGTATGTAACGATACAAAATGCGATACGCTGAGTCTGGCACCCAACCTGCCCTGTCGTGCCTCCTTTACCTTCAAGCTGGACTCTCTGAATCATGAACCTAATACCTTTAAATTCACGGATACATCTTCAGGCAACCCAAACCATTATCAATGGTCGTTCGACGATGGAGGCTCTTCGCTGATGCGTAACACCTCTCATCAGTTTCATGTAAATGGAGTCCATAAGGTTTGCCTCCAGGTAGGCCATGAGATTCAGGGTGTTACCATTTGTACCGATTCCTCCTGCCAGATGGTGCATACCGCAAAATATTTCGACCTGGGGGGACATCTTTTTGCCGGGGTCTATCCGATCAACAATCCTGTGTCGACAGGCGATACCGGTCTGGCTTATCTTTACAGGAGGGAGGGGACCCGTCTGGTTCCTTACGACACCCTTGCTTTCACCAGTCTTGGCTATTACGCCTTTCCCCGGACCCTGAATGGCTCCTATGTACTGCGTGCCGCCCTTTCACAGGGATCGGCCCATTATTCAGGATTCTTTCCCTCTTATTACCCGAATGCCTTCAAATGGCAGGATGCCGCTGTGCTGAACCTCTCCGACAGCAGTTCCTTCCATGCCCATGTCCATCTGGTACCTGTCACCGATACAGCTTCCGGACCCTGCAGCATCCGTGGCAAAGTTGTAAGAGCCGGGTTGTCGGGTAATCCCCCCGGAATGAACAGTACCGAAGTGATCTTATACAGTAACCTGATGGCTCCTTTGAAATATTCCTTAACCGGGAATACAGGCCAGTTTGAGCTGACGGAGCTGCCTTACGGGGCCTATTACCTGTATGTGGAATCTCCCGGTAATTTTTCAAGGTTAACTGCAGTGTGGCTTGAGCCTGGCAAACCGGTTGCCGACAATATAGTGCTTGAAGTTTTTAATTATGATGTGACCGGCATTCCGGTCGCGTTGAATTCGGCCACCATCCAGGGGGAATTGTTTCCTAACCCGGCCTCCGAAAATGTCACACTGAAACTACACCTGCTTAACCCCGCCATGCTGAAGTTTGAGATCCTTGCCATGACCGGACTACGCATCACCACAGGCGTGCTTACGTGCCATCCCGGCGAAAACAGCTTTACGGTTCCCATCAGCGCATATGCGCCGGGCGTGTACCTGTTTACGGTAAATACAGACTCGGGGGAGAAAATAATGTTGAAAAAACTGATTAAATATTAGGAATTCAGACAACCCGGGACGGAAATTAAAAGTCTTAACCATAACCTCATTTATTTTCCTATCCCAAAATATAAATATCATGAAAAAAATCTTCCTTCTTATTGTGTTGGCGATTGGTTTTTCGTCGTTTTTGTTTTCCCAGGTCAGCGTTCATGTGAGCGGCACGGTAACAAGAGATTCAACCCATGCCGTGGTTGTTGGTCATCAGGTGATCATTACCGCCGACAGCAATTCCTCCAACTTTACCTTCTATGCCCAACGGTATACCAATGCCAACGGGTCGTATGACTGTACTATCCAGAATGTCCCGGGCGGGGTACAGATCACCTTTACGGTAAAAACAAAAAATTGCGACAGTCTATACCTTGTCAAGACATTTCAGACATCGAACTCTCCGGCCGTCGAGAATTTCGTTATCTGCAATGCCCCCGCTGGTTGTGAAGCCGGATTCACCGCAACGGCCGACAGCGCCAACCCGTTGCACATCCATTTTGTTGACAACAGTTCGCCGGCGGGCCAGATCATCTCATGGCACTGGGATTTCGGCGACGGAAGTCCTGCCGCCACTACCCATGATCCCTGGCATCTTTATGCAACTGCGGGAACCTATCATGTTTGCCTCACCATCGCTACCGCCAATGGTTGTTCAAGTACAAAATGCATTGAGATCCATGTGGTTCAGCCTGCCCAGTGTGAAGCCCATTTTACCTACACACACGATAGTATCAACCAGGTACCCTTTACCTGTCATTTCTTTGATGCCTCTTCAGGAAATCCTACATCCTATTCATGGTCCTTCGGGGACCCGATGGCAGGACTCAACAACACATCAACTGAGAAAAATCCAACCCATGTGTTTTCAGCGGCAGGACAATATGTTGTATGCCTTACCATTCATGGGGCAAATTGCCAGAGTTCAACCTGCGATACCATCCACGTGGGAAATACCCCAGGAAACTGTGAAAGTCATTTTTCCTTCGCCAGGAATTTCCTGACAGTAAGCTTTGAGGGACACACAAACAGTACACTCACCACAACCTGGTCGTGGAATTTCGGTGACCCTGCCTCGGGAAACAGCAACGGTTCAATTGAACAGAATCCACACCATATATATACCGCGCCCGGAAGCTATGTGGTAACGCTCCATACGATCGACGCAAGTGGCTGTGGGTGGACATCTACCCAGCAAATTTATGTCAGTGCCACCTGTGATGTAAATGGCACGGTAATCATGGGAAATTCATATGTTGACCACGGCCAGATCGATCTGATCCGGATCGATTCGGGCAATGTGATGACTGTTGTACAATCGCACCAGTTCGGGGATTCGCTTGGCATGTATTGGTTTGGTGGTGTGGCTCCCGGCCATTACTACCTTAAGGCTCAACTGTTGCCAGCCTCCTCGCGTTTCGGTAATTTTGTTCCCACCTACTATCACGAAGCCATTAACTGGGCCGGTGCTACCGTAATCGAGCTGGGTCAGCCAAACAATCCCTATAATTTTCACCTGGTGGAAGTCAGCATGCTCTCCCCCGGTAATGGGAGCATCGGTGGTACCGTAAACCAGGGAACAAAGGTCAGCGCAGGGGGGACACCGGCACCCAATGTGGAGGTGCTGCTGCTCGACGCAAACAACAACCCGTTGGCCGTCACCACGACCGATGTGAATGGTCATTTCGGATTCAGCAGTATCGCGATGGGCTCCTATATCGTTTACCCCGAAGTTACCGGCATGAACACCAACCCGGCCCATGTTACCCTGGATAATACGCATACCACGGCAACCGCCCCCTTCAGTATTTCAAACAGCCAGGTTAGTTATGGGATCAACGACCAACTTCCGCAATATATCAGCAGGGTTGGCGAACTTTACCCGAACCCCCCGGTCAATGGCATGGTCAATATCACTATCTCGGTTGCCCGTGAACTTGACCTGCGTTTCCTCCTGTTTGACCAGACCGGTCAGACTGTCCGTGATTTGCAGTTTAACCTCCGCAAGGGCGATAATCTCCTGCACCTGAATACGGGCGAACTTGCCAAAGGACCCTATTATCTGAAGATACAGACTCCCGACGGGATCAGCATGTTCCGTAAGCTCTTCATCGTGAAGTAAACACCACTTTCCATTTCAGGGAGGATGTTTCAATGAAAATTTGAGACATCCTCTTTTTTTTTGCCTGAATATTCCTTATATTTACCTACCATTAGATCAATCGATTTTTTCATTTGATAATATTTTTCAGGGCCAAATGAAAGATTGGTTATTATCATTCTCTTTTGGCATGAACATTGATCTTATGGACATTTCATGGAAGATGAACGCGAATTGATTTTGCAATGTCTTTGCCAGGACGTTTCAGCGAAGCGGACATTGTTTAACTGGCTTGCCCCCAAAATGTATCCCCTATGTCTGCATTTTGTCAAAAACAGGGATGAGGCTGAGGATATTCTGCAGAGCGCTTTTCTGCGGGTTTTTACCAATCTCCATAAATACCGGTTTGAAGGATCGTTTGAAGGATGGGTCAGACGGATCATCATCAATACAGCAATCAACTTCAGCAGGCAACATAGTTATGTTAACCATGATGTTAATGTTGAACAACTGGGATGCGGCAATTCAGTATTCGAAGATGCGCTGTCCAGATTGTCAGCAATGGAGATTCTCTCCGTTATTCAAACGCTGCCGGATGGTCATTGGGATGTTTTCAGGCTTCATGAGATAGATGGTTATGACCACAAGGAGATCGGGATGATGCTCGGGATATCTGAAGGGACATCGAAATCACAGTTGCACCGGGCACGGATATCGATCAGGCGGAAGTTGCGCGGACTGGGAATAGGATGATCTTCAGGAGGTTTATCAATAAAGAATTCAGCTTATTCGTCTGAGGCAAACCATTCCGCGTATGAACTGGCCGTTTCACGCAGGCGCAGGCTATGCAGGCAAACTCCCGATGGCAGAAAGTCACGGATACGTTTTGCAAAATCGAGCAGGAAATTCTCACTGGTTGGCTGGTAGGGGAGGAAGACAACATTGGAAAATGGCTCCCCGGATTTCTGAAACTCCTCCTGTGAAACGTCGGCATTCAGCAGCAAGGCATGATCAAAGGGATCGACGATCTGTTGTTTAATGAGTATTTTAAGATCTCCGAAATCCATAACCATTCCCAGTTTTGTTGATGTACGGTCGGTTTCGGGAGTGCCGATAACAGTAACCGACAATTCATAAGAATGTCCATGAATATTCCTGCAGGGGCCATCATATCCTTTCAATGCATGGGCTGCTTCAAACCTGAATTCTTTCGTTACCCGGATCTGGTTCATGTAGGCTATTTGAGCGACAAAGATACAAAAATCAACCGAAGCGGGAAGCAATCAGATGACGGCAAGATGTTCGAGTACAACTTTTACGCCGATGGCGATCAAGACCATCCCGCCCAGGAATTCAGCCCAGCGTGCAGGAATGAAGGTGGTTTTTTCGCCCAGTTTCGCCCCGGTTACCGATACCAAAAAGGTAATCAGTGAGATAAGGACAACCGCTTCGAGAATATTAACCCGGATAAAACCAAAGCCGACCCCGGTTATCAGGGCATCAATACTGGTGGCAATCGAGAGCGTCAGCAATACCGTGATCTTCCTGATATCGACCGATCGCCTGCTATCTCCGGATCCGAAGGCCTGCCAGATCATTTTAAGACCGATAACAGAAAGGATTGCAAAGGCGATCCAGTGGTCGACCGGGGCGATATACGATTGGATACTGCTGCCTACCAGCCAGCCTATCAACGGCATAACTCCCTGGAACAGACCAAAGAGAAAGGCCATCCTCAGGATGTCCTTCCATGCAAGTTTATGCGCCGTGCCAAAAGAGAGTGAAACGGCAAAACAATCCATCGAAAGTCCTAATGAAATAAGGATAAGCGAGGTGAGGTTCAACGGTAAATAAGATTAACGATTTTTTCCAGCCATTCGGCGTCGGTGGTATCAAACGAATTGACGATTTCACTGTCCACGTCGAGCACCCCGGTTATTTCCCCGTCAGCATTCCTTACAGGGACAACAATTTCGGACCGAGAACGGGAATCACAGGCAATATGACCCGGGAACAGGTGAACATCAGGGACCACGATTGTTTTTTCCTGGTCGATGGCTGCCCAGCACACACCCGTATGCGGGGTGAGTACCTGGCAGGCAAGCGGTCCCTGGTAGGTTTTTACAGTAAGCTCATTCGAACGGAGAAAGTAAAAGCCCGTCCAGAAAAAACATTCCATTTTATGGTGTAATACTGCAATAATGGTAGCCATCCGCGCATCAGGGTCGGTTGTTTTGGCCGTCAGAGGTTCCAGCTGATCCCAGAGACGCTGGTAACGTGCTTGTTTCTTCAGCGGTTGCATCCCCATCAGCTGATCATATCAAGGACGACGGTGAAGTGCCGCATAATAGGCGCTTCGTGCAGGATGCGATATCCCTTCGTAATCGATTCCCGGCGGTCGAAAATATTTTTAAGAGCGACTGCCACCACATCCATATGGTTATTGGTGTAAACCCTTCGAGGGATGGCAAGGCGCATGAGTTCAAGGGCAGGATAGCGGTTTTCGCGGGTCACGGGGTCGCGGTCGGCGAGCAGTGCGCCAATTTCAACACCACGGATGCCTGCCTCCTTGTATAGTTCTATTGCAAGGGTCTGCGCCTGGAACTCCTCCTTGGGAACATTGGGCAGGAAGCGTTTTGCATCAACAAAAATACCATGTCCCCCGATGGGTTGCTGAATCGGGATCCCAAAGGCCATCAGCTGATTGCCGAGATGTTCCACTTGCCGGATACGGGTTTCAAGGTAATCAAATTCGGTGCCTTCATACAGTCCCTGTGCCAGCGCATTCATGTCGCGTCCCGACATCCCGCCATAGGTGATGTATCCTTCGTAAATAATATTGAACACGCTTGCTTTTTCGTGTAATTCCTTGCTCCGCATGGCAATAAATCCGCCCATGTTGACGATGGCATCCTTTTTGGCGCTCATGGTCATGGCATCGGCGCAGGCGAACATCTTCTCGACAATCTCGCGGATGGATTTATCCTGGCAACTTTTTTCACGAAGCTTAATGAAATAGGCATTTTCGGCAAACCTGGCAGAATCGAAAACAACGATCTTGCCATATTTGTCGGCGAGCCTCCTGACCATTTTCAGGTTTTCGAGCGAAACAGGCTGCCCGCCAGAGGAGTTGCAGGTAACGGTGACAATAATGAATGGCACCTTATCCCCCTGGGTTTTCAGTACGTTTTCCAGTTTAGCCTCATCCACATTGCCTTTGAAGGGATGGATAAGGGTCGTGTCAAAGGCCTCGCCAATGGTACAGTCGACGGCTTTGGCCTTGCGGAATTCGATATGTCCCTTGGTGGTGTCAAAATGGGAATTTCCCGGTACGATATCGCCCTCTTTGACGAGTACGGAAAACAGGACGTTTTCGGCTGCCCTCCCCTGGTGTGTAGGAAGAAAATGGTTAAAACCAAGGATCTCCCGGATGGCCTCTTTCATTTTAAAATAGGAGGAGGCGCCTGCATAACTTTCATCCCCCAGCATCATTTCCGACCACTGCCGGTCGCTCATGGCCCCGGTCCCGGAGTCGGTGAGCAGATCAATAAAAACCTGATCGCTTTTCAACCCGAAAAGATTATATCCGGCCTGTTTGATCCACTCTTCACGTTCGAGGCGGGTGCTCTTGCGGATTGGCTCCACCATCTTGATTTTGTACGACTCGGCAAAGGGTAATTCCATGGTATATAGATTAAAATGATACAGCAAAGGTAGTTTTTTTTTTGACGCAACTTTTTTTCGTAACTGCTTGTCTGTTTGCTAAAATTCACGTAGGTTTGTTCCCAAAGAAACACTTGTGAACTTGTTAACAAATACATGCCCGGAAACGTGAAATAGATTTTTGGTTCCCCGATAGAAATGAAACAGGGTCAGCAGGTAATCAACAAATTTTATCATTTACAATTTTAATAATTTTTTATGACTACAACAACCGGAGCGATCGGAAGTACGTGTCTCACGAAGCTTTCCGATCTCAATGAACTGGCAAGAAAATCGACGAAAAAGAGACTTGCCGTGGCCGTGGCGCATGATGAACATTGTCTGGAAGCCATCTGTGCGGTCGACAGAATGGGTATCGTGGAAGCGATCTTGGTCGGAAACGAAAAAAAGATTCATGAGATTGCCTCAAAACTGAACCTTGATGTCAGTGCAATGACCATCATCAACGAAGAGGTTGATGCCAATTCAGTTAAGATCGCCGTGAAGATGGTCCGCAACAAGGAGGCCGATATCCTGATGAAGGGAAACGTTCCCACGGCGGTGTTTCTTCGCGGAGTCCTGGATAAGGAAAACGGGTTGCGCAAAGGAGAGGTACTCTCCCATTTTGCCCTGTTTGAAGTTCCCACCTATCATAAACTGTTGGGGCTTACCGATGCTGCCATGATTCCGGCACCCGATTTCAAAACCAAGGTGGCACTGACTAACAATGCCGTTGAGTTTATGAATAAACTGGGGTATGCCAAACCCAAGGTTGCCGTTCTGGCAGCTGTTGAGATGGTCAACGAATCGATGCCCGCCACGCTGGAGGCCGCCCTGCTCTCAAAGATGGCCCAGCGCGGACAGATCAAGAATTGCATCATAGACGGGCCGCTGGCCTATGACAATGCAGTAAGTGCCGCAAGCGCAAAACATAAGGGAATCGTAAGCGATGTGGCCGGAGATGCCGACCTGCTGGTGGTTCCCGACATTGAAGCCGGGAATATCCTCTACAAGGCCTTTGGCTTTTCAGCCAACGCGAAACTGGCTGCCGTGGTGCTGG
>CAIYQH010000252.1 GCA_903928285.1 uncultured Bacteroidales bacterium | reverse complement strand
GGCAGCAAAAAAATTCATCAGGTTCAGATCAAGTTCGATTTTTTTATCAATCCCCGGTCGCTGGATCTTGATACAAACCTCATCCCCGTTGAGCAGGGTAGCGCGGTAGGTTTGGGCAATCGACGCAGAGCCGATACGTACCGGGCCTGATTCCCAGAATATTTCCGCCACCGGTCTCCCCAGCTCTTTCTCGATTTCACGCAGGGCAATATCCTCCGGCATGGGCTGGGCCTCATCCTGGAGTTTTTTCAACTCCTGCTGCAGCTCCTCCGGTACGATATCGGGACGGTCGGCCAGGATCTGACCGAACTTGATGAAGGTAGGTCCGAGCTCTTCCACAGCCATCCGTATCCGTTCCCACTGGTTGAACCGCTCGATTCGGGCAAGACGTTTCTTGGAAATCAGCAGCTTCCCAAATCCTGAATTGGTAACCCATTCACTCAGACCATATTTGACAACAATCCCGATGATCTCCCTTGCCCGGCCCAGTTCATGAACCGCAAGGCCAATCCTTGAAATTTTCACGTCAGGAAAGTATTACAGGGCTGTCTCCGGAGAATATGATCCACGGAGGAAGTCTCAGGTTTATTTCTTTGTTTTGGCTCTCGGGGTTTTTGCCTCTTTTGGCGCCACTTTGGCTTTTATGGTCTTTTTGCGTGCGCCTTCCAGTTCCCTGATCCGTTCTTCCAGTTTCGCGATATCCTCCTGCAACGGAATCTCCATCTTCTTCATGACATTCTTAACCAAAACCTGGAGTTCCGCTTCGACCGACTTTTTCGTCTCCTCCGATTTTTTCTGCAGGTAATCCAACAGTTTTTTGGCCTCCTCCTTGTTCAATTTGTGTTCCTGCGCCAGATCTTTTGCCGATTGCGCAAGCTTCTCGGCATTCATAAAGGCATAATCCAGACCTTTGTCAATTGATTTTTTTAAATCCTCGAACATGGCTTTTCCTCCTATTTTTTGGATGATGAATACTTTGGTTTTATCTCCTTATGGATATTCATAAAATGGATTTCCAAATCATTCAGAAAGGTGCCGAAATTTTTAATTACCTCAATGTTGACCTCAAATACCATCAGGATTTTTTCAATACTGCGGATATTTTTATGCAGTCGCTCCTCCTGGCTTTTTTTCAGGGGGCCCTCTATCAGCAGGAGATAATCCGCCAGTTTCATTTCCGGAACAAGAAAGGTCTCGGCGCCGCGGTTGCCGATCAGGTAATAGATATTGAAACCATTTTCATCGCGGCAGCAGAAAAACGGGAAGCCAAGAAAATCCTCCTCCTTGACAAAATCAAGTTCGAGTTTCTCATTCAGAAGGTAGGTAAGGTGGTAATCCCTGAGATGGCATGAAATCCCTGTGAGGGTAAAGAGGGCAGGTTCGGACCTTGAGTCAATCAGGATTTTTTTTGCCATGACCAGGCGCTTCGTTTATAAAACAAAGTTAACCATTCCTTGGCTCCAGGTCAATGTTTTCGCCATTTATTTTTTGCCATGATTTTTCGGCGGCATTTTGTTCAGCCCCTTTGATGGAGTAATCCTGTCCGCGGGCGATGGCCTCCCCGTCGACGCTCAGTTCGACGACATACTGCTTTTTATAGCCGGACCCGACTTCGTCGCACACATTAAACTGAACCTGCTTCTTTTTTCCCTGGGCCCACTCGATGATCCTGCTTTTAAAGTTCACCTCCTGGTTTACCAGTTCGTCAATATTGAAATAGTGTTTAATGATGCGTTCCAGGATGATTTTCCGGGTAAAGTCATAACCCTTGTCGAGATACAGCGCCCCGATGAGGGCTTCGAATGCATCCCCTTTAAAGGATCTGAAGGTGCCTGAAGAGGAGCCGTCGAGCTGGATCAGCTGGTCGATCCCCATCTTTTGAGAAAGTTTGTTCAACGTGGCCCTGCTGACGATTTTCGATCTCATCTCTGTGAGAAATCCCTCTCCCCTGGTGGGGAAGGTTTTAAACAGATAATCAGCAGTGACGGCATCCAGGATGGCATCCCCCAAAAATTCAAGACGTTCATTGTTGACCTTGATCCCGCCAAGGGTCATCTGCGCAACCGATTTATGCAGAAAGGCAAGATGATATAAGGAAATATTGCCTGGTTTATAACCAAGAATACTTTTAATGGCTTGTTTCAGGTGTTTGTCAGAAGAAATCTCAGCACGAACCGTTTTAAAAGGACTGAACCTCAAAGCAACTTATGCCTTATATTTCGTGAAGATAACCGTTGCATTATGACCACCAAAGCCAAAGGTATTGCTCAGCGCATAATTCACCACCCTTTTCTGTGCCGTGCCGAAGGTAAAGTTCAGCGGTGCGATTTCCGGATCATCCGTAAAATGGTTGATGGTCGGAGGAATGATGTCGTTCATAACAGCAAGCAGGGTTGCGATCGATTCAATAGCCCCTGCAGCGCCCAGCAGGTGGCCTGTCATCGACTTGGTAGAGTTGATGTTAACTGTTTTGGCATGTTCGCCGAAGAGACTCACAATCGCTTTGGGCTCGGCAATGTCGCCGGCAGGAGTTGAAGTGCCATGGGTATTGATGTGGTCGATATCCTCAATTGTCAGGCCGGCATCAGCCAATGCAGTACGCATTGACAGGATGGCACCCAGACCTTCGGGATGAGGAGCCGTGATATGGTATGCATCGGCAGATAACCCACCCCCGACGATTTCGCCGTAGATTCTTGCTCCACGGGCCAACGCATGGCCAAGCTCTTCAAAAATCATGGCACCGGCGCCTTCACCCATGACAAATCCGTCACGGTCTTTGTCGAAAGGTCTTGAAGCCGTCATGGGGTCGTCGTTTCGGGTCGAAAGGGCATGCATGCCGTTAAAACCGCCAACGCCAACCATCGTGATGGCTGCTTCAGAACCACCGGCAATGAAAACATCCGCTTTTCCCAGCCGGATGTAGTTGAATGCATCCACCAGGGCATTCGCAGAGGAGGCACACGCTGAAACAGTGGCAAAATTGGGGCCATGGAATCCATATTTCATCGAAATATGGCCCGCCGTAATGTCGGAGATCATCTTGGGAATGAAAAACGGGTTAAACCGCGGAGTTCCGTCACCAAGCGCAAAAGCGGTGACTTCAGTAGCAAAGGTTTCAAGTCCCCCGATTCCCGAAGCCCAGATAACCCCAACCCTGTCGGGGTCGAGGGCTGCCATGTCAAAACCGGCATCGTTGACAGCCTGTTCGGCGCAAACAATGCCATATTGAGAACAACGGTCAAATTTTCTGGCCTCTTTCCGGTCAAAGAAATCTTCAGCATTGAAGTTCTTTAATTCACAGGCAAACTGGGTTTTGAATTTGGAAGCATCGAAACGGGTGATAGGCCCTGCACCACATACGCCGCCAATCAGATTATTCCAGTATTCTGTAACGGAATTTCCAATTGGTGTAAGTGCTCCAAGACCAGTTATTACAACTCGTCTTAATTCCACTTTTTACAATTTTAGGTTCATTCGTTAATGGATAACCCCGCTGGGTGCGGGGTTAAATTTTTCTAAATTCAATCTGGGAAAAACATCCGAAACAGGCTTCGCCATTGAAACGACGAATCTATTTGGTGTTATTCTCAATGTAAGCAATGGCTTCACCCACTGTGCTGATCTTCTCGGCCTGATCGTCCGGAATTGCGATATCGAATTCCTTTTCGAATTCCATGATCAGTTCTACCGTATCAAGTGAGTCAGCACCAAGGTCATTGGTGAAGCTGGCTTCAATTGTAACTTCACTTTCATCAACACCAAGCTTATCAACGATGATAGCTTTTACTTTTGCTGCAATGTCAGACATGTTAATTTCTTTTTTGGTTAAACGACTGCAAAGAAAAGAATATTCTTTCTACCCTCCAATATATTTTATGATTTTTTAACAG
>CAIYQH010000251.1 GCA_903928285.1 uncultured Bacteroidales bacterium | reverse complement strand
CCGCCTGTTTTATATCCCTCCAGGTCGGCCATCTGGACCAACTCGTAAATAATACCCTGTCCCGAGATGGAGGCATCCCCATGGATAAGGACCGAGGCAACTTTGCTGTAGTCGCCATGATAGGTATGGTCAATTTTGGCCCGGGTGATTCCCTCCACTACGGGATCAACTGTTTCAAGATGAGAGGGGTTCGGGGCAAGGGTAAGGTTGACTCTTTGATTCTGAAGGGTAGTCACTTCATATGAATAGCCAAGATGGTACTTAACATCACCCAGCAGATCTTCATCTTCGTATTCTTTCCCTTCAAATTCCGAGAATATCTCGGTAAATGGCTTATGCATGATATTTCCCAGCACATTGAGTCTTCCACGGTGAGCCATCCCCAATACAAATTCTTCAATGCCCAGTTCGGACCCCTTTTGGATCACGGCCTCCAGCGCAGGGATCAGTGATTCCACCCCTTCCAGTGAAAAGCTCTTTTGCCCGGGAAATTTCTTATGGATAAATTTTTCAAAAAGCACGCCATCGGCCAGCTTTCGCAATATACCCCGCTTTTCATCAATGGAGAAGGCTGGTGTGTTCCGGTTCGGTTCCATTTTTTGTTTGAACCATTCAACGATTTCCGGCCGGCGGATATAATAATATTCAACGCCTACCGACTGGCAGTAGGTTTGATGCAGGTGGGTAATGATATCGGCAAGTCTGGCATTTCCAAGTCCGATTTCCTTACCCGCCTGGAAGGTTTTCTGCAGGTCGTCCTGAAGAAGTCCGAAATTCTGAATATCAAGCGTAGGAGAGTATTTCCGCCTCGTGCGCACGGGATTGGTGCGCGTAAACAGGTGCCCCCTGTTGCGATAGGAGGCAATAAGGTTCATCACCTTGAATTCATTGGGGTAGAGGTATGCATCCCCCAGTTCGGCCTTGTAATTCTTCTGGCAGAATTCAAATCCTTCAAAAAATTTCCGCCAGCTTTCATCCACGCTGTCCGGATCATGTTTGTATTGTTCAAATAATCCGTCAATTACGGAATTATCCATCTGGCTCAGGTAATCAAATTTATCCATGTTAACTTGGGTCTTTTGGGATTCAAAGATACTGATAAATGGTTAAAACCGGTAGGTCGTTATCAGAACTGCAGGTAATCAGCACATTCCCGATCTTTTAGGGCCTGTATCCAGACAGAAAAAATTAAAATATTACCTTTGTGGCCTCTACAAATGAAACCTATGGAGGATACGAAACATTATATTGCTGAAAACCGTGACAGGTTTTTACAGGAGCTTTTCGGGTTGATCCGGATCCCGTCGATAAGTTCAGAACCAGGGCACAAGGATGATATGATCAGGGCTGCCGAATACTGGCGGAAGTCGTTGCGTGAGGCGGGCTGTGATAAAAGCGAAATCTTTGCAACAGAGGGCAATCCGATTGTCTTTGGAGAAAAGATCATCGATTGTTCATTGCCCACAATACTGGTTTATGGCCATTATGATGTAATGCCGGTCGATCCTGTTGAATTATGGGAATCGCCGCCGTTCAAACCGGAGGTCCGGGATGGCAGGATATACGCCCGTGGCGCCGATGACGACAAGGGACAATCCTTTATGCATGCCAAAGCCTTTGAACTGATGGTCCGCACCAGGACCCTTCCCTGTAATGTGAAGTTCATGATTGAAGGAGAGGAGGAGGTGGGTTCAATGAATATAGGCCCCTTTTGCAGGAAATATAAGGAGATGCTGAAATCGGACATCATTCTGGTTTCCGATACAGGGATGATCGGGTTGGAGAATCCCTCCATTACCGTGGGATTACGAGGGTTGACCTATTTACAGGTTGAGGTTACAGGTCCGAACATCGACCTGCATTCGGGAATTTTCGGGGGTGCGGTTGCCAACCCCATCAATGCTCTGGCAAAGATGATTGCCTCCCTTACCGATGACCACGGACGGATCACCATCCCGGGTTTCTATGACGATGTGGTTGAGATCAGCCGCCAGGAAAGGGATGAGATGGCCAGGGCCCCATTCAATGAGGCTGATTACATGAGCAACCTGGGGGTCGATGAACTTTACGGCGAGAAGGGCTTTTCTACAAAAGAGCGCACCGGCATTCGTCCAACCCTTGATGTCAACGGGATCTGGGGCGGATATACGGCGGAAGGCACTAAAACGGTGTTGCCATCAAAAACCTGGGCGAAAATTTCCATGCGCCTTGTTCCCAACCAGGACTATCAGAAAATCGGCAGGCTTTTTGAACAACACCTCCTTGATATCGCCCCGCGATCGGTAAAGGTAAAGGTTGAGATGCTTCATGGCGGTCAGGCCTATGTGTCGCCCATCGATACCATCGCCTACCAGGCTGCCGGCAAGGCTATTGAAGCCACCCTCGGAAAGAAACCAATCCCGGTCAGGAGCGGGGGCAGTATCCCCATCATCGCCGATTTTGAAGAGGTGCTGGGCGTAAAAACCATCCTGCTGGGATTTGGCCTTGAATCGGATGCCTGTCATTCACCCAATGAAAGTTACCCCCTCGAAAATTTCTTCAAAGGAATTGAGACCATCACCAGTTTTTATCAGAACTTTGCAGCGCTGTGGCTGACTAAATCATCCGCCAGTCGCTGACCAGAAATCTGCGAGATCGGCATCACTGCCATTGAACAGATCGCGGTCACAACGGCCGATGCCATTGACTTCATAGGGAGGATTACCGGAAGCACCGTCGGTATATTGCCACAAGGTCCAATCATCCCAGACCTTTGGGATCATGGGCCCCGGTGCGGTGGTATACTGGGCAATCCACAGCCAGCAGTTTGAAAGTTCGGTCTGGCCCGGCTGGGTGATTCCCGCTGCTGCCAATGCCTCCTTGATGGTATGTCCTGAATAGAGCCCGGGATATCGTCCGGTCATTTGCCAGATATGATTTACAAACTGTTCTGCTTCAGCCAGACTCATGTCCTGGCCCTGGGGGTTTGGTTCAAAGTCCAGTACCATCAGGGTATCCTTGCCAACCTTCGACAGGAAGAAATCGGCCTGGGCCACAGGATCGCCAGCCACGCCGAAATGGTAGGCCCCGAACAACAATCCTGCCGACAGGATGGCATCGCGGTTTGCGATGAAGGTAGGGTCAAAATAGGTAAAACCCTGGGTCGCCTTGTGAAAGATCCCCATAATCCCGTCCTGCTTCGCATCGCTGAAGCTTTTAATCGTGTTGTGATGAGAAATGTCTATAACGCCGTTATACATTTTTCTTGGTTTTAGTTGTTAATTTTAATTGAACTATAGGCTCATCCCATAGGGTCAATTCTTTTCCAAAGAGGCGGTTTACTTTGGAGGATAAAAACCCGGGGAAGCCTGAATCATAGAGGTTTCCGCAGTTCCTCTGGCCTCTGTTAATAACCATCGCGGTTGCTGAAACGCTTTCCAGGTGAATTGGCCTATTCCGCGACCTCTTCTCCCGGGAAGGTAAAACCATTCATTCCCACTCCGGCAATATTTGACTGTCGTTGAAACCGGTTACCGGGAATTGCCCCCGGGTCAGCTTTCTGGTCGTAGCAAAGTATGGAGTCATGTTATCCACCGGTCTCCTCAACTGTATTTTGTGTGTTATTGGTAACCGAAGCAGGGGCTGCAGCGGCAGCTGTCCTGAGTGAAGTTGCCGAGGCAGAATCCTGTTTGACCCCGGATGACCTTAGTTTGATCACCTTATTTAACATGTCGAACCAGAACGGGGCTCCCAGGGATACGGCAAAAGCCAGCAGTAAAAATCCAAGGATCTTATTCCAGTGCGCCGATTCATTCAGGACATAACATACGTTATGCACAGTCCCGTTATATCTGATCCAGTGGTCCTTGCAAAGAACGACGAAAGCAAGGTTCAGGCAACTGTCCAGTTTGGCGCTTTTATGGGTTTTCCAGAACTTATTCTCAACAAAGATATGATGCCTGGCAAGAACCCTGGCTTTGAACCGGTCTTTGCCAAAATCGCCCCATCCCACCGCAATGATTTCATTTGAAGCCCTGACATCTACGTCCAGCATCTTTTTGGCGGAGTCGGCCTTGGCCTGGTATTGATTGAAAATGTTTTTGGCTGTCAGGGTGTCTTTGACCAGTATTCCACTATCCGTTACCAGACTCTTAACCCTTGGATCATCCCTGTATTTGTCGGATGCCTGGATAGCCATCTGAACCAGTTTATCCCTTGCATCCTTGTCAACCGAAAGCCTGTCAGCCACCTTGATGACATCGACGTTGAACATGACAGCCAGGCAAAGTCCGATTGTCAGGAGTATGAATTGCGACTGCCGTTTATACCAGCCCGAAACGCGGTCCATGGTATCGTCGTACCATCCTTCGATTTTATGGGTGAAATTTTCCAGGTTATTGACACTGTTTGTAAGATGCATCTGCAGGATTTGCAATGTGTCCCGCTCAACAAATGCCTTCGTTAGTGTTCCCGTGGCATATTGCCGGCCGTAAAAATCCAGCAACTCCCTGATTTGCGTAATATCAGTGCCAGTCCGCAAATCCTGCACAACGGCCATGATCTGTTCCTCAGTGGCGCCGGACGGAAGCTTGGAAATGGCAATATCTCTTAATTTTGAAATGAAATCCTGCTTTAGAACATCTATTAATACCGTTGAAAAATTTGTCGTCGGAATATACGAAGGCAGCGGGAAAATCCTGCTGGACCCATAATTTTTAATCAGCGGATGATCGAAAAACTGATAACCAAGGCCGGATTTTGCCGGGGTGCTGCTTTTTCCCTGCATAAAACCAGCGATGTTCCGGATTACGGGAAGGGCTAAGAACCAATGCAAAACAGTTGCAGACTCTCCGGCCACTTTCTGATCAACATTTCGGAACCTGTTAAAAAAATCGTTGATACCGGTTCTTATTGCTGCCCAGATACTATCCGTGGGGGTATCGGATAACATCCCCTCAATGATAGCCCTCTTCAGCATCCGGGACCTGAGTTTGAGCAACGTTGCCAGTAATTCATGGATAGTGGTGGCCAGCAAACTGTATAGCAGGAAAATAAATACCAATCCTATGGTAACATCCAACAATGGTGAATTAAACATGGCATAGTTTTATAAGATGACAGAAGGTTTTGGCTGAAAATTAATTTGAATTAGAATGATTACAAATATAAACTCCTGAAACCCAAAAGTCAATAGGAAAAATGTAATATTGATAGAAAATTTTATAATCTGGGGCTATTCCAAAAATCAGGATTTTGTATCTGTCTTTTAATCAGCTTTATCAACTATTTTGCATTTTTATTTTAACCCTGACATTCAGCGTTATTAATCGGCCATCGTTTAAGTATTGTCCTGACATTATGCAATCATCAGGTTGCGATGATTCCATATTTATGAGTACACCTGCATTGTAAACAAGGGGAGATTTTCTGTGATTTTCAACAATGATAGGGCAGGAACAACGTGTTGGCCTATGGTGGTCAGTGGAAGGCAGGTTTGTACAATAGCCGGTGAAATTCCGGTTGTGCGGAACATGTTTTTCGTCGGAGAATGCTGGCCCGGCTATTTCGTTTTGACTGTCTTCCTGAAATTATCCATCCCGGTATCCAGGAATTTCACAAAGGCATCGACATCCAGGTCGTAGGCGCGCGGGCTGGTAAGCAGGTTACCGGCAGTGTCGAGCAGGACATAGTAAGGCTGCGAATTGACATTGAACCGGGTGATCTGAAGGTCGGCAAATTTCTTTCCGACGGTCTTTTTTACCTTCTGATCATATTTTGAAGTGATCCATTCGTTTTCAGGCAGGTCGGTCTTATCATCGACATAGAGTGCCGTCACAATGAAATTTTCGCGCATCCGCTTCAGCACCTTGGGATCCGACCAGACGTTGGCCTCCATCTGGCGGCAATTCACACAGCCATGGCCGGTAAAATCGATAAATACAGGCTTGTTCTGCTTTTTGGCGCAGGCGAGCGCCTGCGTGTAATCAAAATAGCCTTCCAATCCGTGCGGTAAGCGAAGAAAATCGGAATATTTCGGTTTTTCACATAAAGAGACAGGAGCAGCGTTATTTGACCCGCCGGTACCGATGGTGCCAACCTCTTTCCGGATGATGGCATTCAGGTCGAAATCCTGGTAGGTAGTAGGGGGAAGGTATCCTGAAAGTCCCTTCAACGGAGCTCCCCACATCCCTGGAATCATATAAACCACAAAGGTAAATACTACAATGGCCAGCAGTATCCTGGGAACACTGATATAGGGCTGGTCGGAATCGTGGTTGAATTTCAGTTTTCCCAGCAGATACATCCCCATCAGGAAGAAAATCACAATCCAGAAGGCAAGGTATACCTCACGGTCGAGGATGTGCCAGTGGTAGGTCTGGTCGGCAATGCTCAGGAATTTCAGACCCAGCGCAAGTTCCAGGAAACCGAGTACCACCTTGACCGAATTAAGCCAGCCACCTGATTTGGGAAGGCCGTGCAGCCAGGAGGGGAAAAAGGCGAACAAACCGAATGGCAGGGCGAAGGCAAGGGAAAAACCAAACATACCGATGATCGGCATGATCAGGGCGCCTCCTGCTGATTTTACAAGCAAGGCCCCTACAATTGGACCTGTGCAGGAAAAAGAGACAAGCACAAGGGTAAAGGCCATGAAAAATGCGCCGCTGTAACCTCCTTTGTCGGCCTGCTTATCGGCCTTGTTGACAATCCAACTGGGAAGGGTTATTTCAAACATCCCCAGGAAGGAAGCCGCAAATATCATAAAGATCACAAAGAAAAACACGTTGGGAATCCAGTGGGTGCTGATGAAATTGTTGAAATTTGCGCCGAGTGTCACCGCGACCAGTACGCCCAGCAGCATATAGATCACAATGATGGAAAGCCCGTAAACAATGGCTTCAAGACGTGCCTTACGCTTGTTGTTGGTGTCGTGCATGAAAAAGGTTACCGTCATCGGGATCATCGGGAAAACGCAGGGGGTGACGATAGCGGCCAGGCCGGCTAAAAACGAGATCAGGAAAAACCAGAGCAGCGATTGATCGGCTGCCTTGTCGGCCGCGGTTTTGCCAAGCGTTGCCTGTTCCGATTTTCTTGCGCCTGAATCCGCTTTGGCTGATGCAAGGGCCGCGGTTTTGGTGGAATCTGCTTTTACTGAATCGGCATGGGTTGAGACGGTAGCGGTAACGGCTGTTTCTGCGGCAGCCGGGTTACCCTTTACGGAAAACTCAAATTCAACATCATTCGGAGGGAGGCATTGTTTGTCATCACAACACATAAAATTCAGGGAACCTTTAACCACGAAATCCTTTTTGCTGAGTACCCTGATCTTCTGTTTGAATAAGGCTTTTTCTGCAAAGTATTTCAGGGTCATGCCAAAAAGCGGATCGTTGTCTAGAATGGGTTTTCCCTCCGTTACCTTTCCATGCTTTTCATAGGAGCCACTTTTTACAAAGGTGAAGGTGGTGGGTATCGGTCCGCCGTCGGGAATATCCTGTGAGTAGATGTGCCATTTCTTTTCAGCCTTTGCCGTGATTACCAGGGTGGCTTCTCCGGGGGTGAGCTGTTCAGTTTTGAAAAACCATTTGACAGGGTCGAGGATCTGCGAGAAGGAGAACAGGGGAAACAACATCAGGGCCAGCAGGCCGATCACCATTTTTTTCATCCGAAAAAGATTTTGAATGGCAAATTTAGAGAAAATTATGGTACGACCCTTACAGTCGGGAAAAATGTGGGAACTTGCCGGCTATGAAGGCTAAATCACATAATCTACAGAAAGAATTTCTCTGGTGACGGGTGTAACACGGTACCGGTGGTCGATACGGTGACCAATGATCCATACGATATCCCGGCCGGAACAAAGTAACCAGGTTTCTTCTTTTTCTTTCAGCGTGAACTTCTGATCGATGAAAAAGTCGCTTAATTTTTTCTTTTTCCTCATCCCCAGGGGGTAAAACAGGTCTCCCCGTTGCCATTTTCTGACCATTAACGGAAACTGAAGTTTGTCGAAATTCAGACTTGCTTTGTTCCGGGCAGCGGAAATTTCAAATCCGGTCACACCGGGGATCCTTTTAAACAGGAGATTGAGCGGTGTGCAGACCTGTTTTTTCTTTCCAAAAAGAGCTATTTTTAAAACTTTAGCGGGGGGGGCGGGTACAATTGGGGAGATACTCAGACTGCCTCTTTCCTTTACCAACAGGTGTGTGGGCGATGTGAAAATTTTCCTGCCATCCGAATCAAAACTGGCAAGCAGGTTTGAAACATGGGTTTCATTGAATCCGAAACCTGACATCCATTTCCAGAGATAGGGTTCCAGGGGTCCAACTCCTTTCAGTAAACTGGTATCCATGACATGTTTGATGCCGTCGGTGTTCTGGTTTTGGTATAGCCAGGTGTTGATAGCCTGTTCTCCAACCTGCTCAAAGGCATGGAACCGCCTGATACTCGCGGTCAAACCCTGCCTGAATTCAGGATTTATGCTGCACAATAGCGGGATTACCTCGTGACGGATTTTGTTGCGGGTATATTTCGTCTCATTATTGGAAAGATCCATCCGGTAAGGGACCTTGCACCGGTTTGCAAATTGTTCGATTTCCTCCCTGAAGGCGAACATCATGGGCCTGATAATCGATCCGCTTTTAACCGGTATGCCGTGCAATCCGGCAATTCCTGTTCCCCGGATCAGGTTGATCAGGAAGGTCTCAACCTGATCGTCGAGATGGTGGGCTGTGGCCACATAATCAAAATGATTTTCCTCCCGGACCTGCTCAAACCAGGCATAACGCAAGTCCCTGGCTGCCATCTGGATTGAAATCCCCTTCCCGGCAGCCCAGGCTGAGGTTGGAAATTTTTTGCAGAAGTATGGTATTTTCCATTGCAGAGCCGCCTCCCTGACAAATTCAGCATCGTCATCACTGTCCCGCCCCCGTAAACCGAAATTGCAATGTGCAATGGCGATACTGAATTTTCCCAGGTGAAACAGGTGGGCCATAACCATGGAATCGATGCCCCCACTGACTGCCAGGAGGATTTTATCCTCCCGGGAAAAGATTTTCCCGGCATCGGAAAACGCTAACAGATCTCTGAGATTCATATTGCAAAAATACCATATAAATCACCGCAACTGATTCTGTTGCTGATTTTTCTTTCTGAATACTTACGCCAGCCAGATTACCGGAATGTTATTTTTGTAGAAAAAGGAAGTGAAGCTTCTTTACTTAGATCTCCCAGGTATCGCCTGAATTAAGCAAATCGTCCACATTCTTGATTTTTGCTGTCTCCTTTGCATATTTGATCTGTTCTTCCACAAGATCATCATAGGTTGGATACATAGCCGAACGGATAACGCCGAAAACCATGGGGAAGTGGGGTGGCGCCAGTTTGGCGAGCATAAGCTGGATTCCTGGATCCTGGTTATACTGGTCGTGAACAAGGATATCATCAATGGTGATGCCATTCTTGCCGATTTCTCCAACCTCGAGGTGCGTATCTTTGAGGATGAGACCCTTATCATTGTTTTTCCCGAAAAGCATAGGGGCTCCGTTTTTGAGGATCAGCATGGTTTCATCCTTTACATCCTTGCCGGTAACCTGGGCATGGGCCTTATCGGCAAAAATGATGCAGTTCTCCATAATCTCGGTGACTGATGTTCCGTCGTGTTTGGCAGCTTCGAACATGCATTCGGTCATCAGGTTGATATTGTTGTCGGGAACGCGGGCAAAAAAGGTACCCTGGGCGCCGATCACAAGTTCACCAACATTGAAGGGGTGTTCGATGGTACCCATGGGGGAGGTCTTTGTAACCTTGCCCATCGGGGTTGTGGGTGAAAACTGGCCTTTGGTGAGTCCGTAGATCTGGTTGTTGAACAGCAGGATATTGATATCAACATTACGGCGGATCACATGGATAAAATGATTTCCGCCAATGGCGAGGGAATCACCATCTCCCGTCACAGTCCAGACACTAAGTTTGGGATTGGCTATTTTTACGCCCGTTGATATGGCTGCTGCGCGTCCATGGATGCCATGGATACCATAGGTATTCACATAATAGGGGAATCTTGACGAACATCCGATCCCGGATATCATACAGAAATTCTCCTTGCGGTAGCCGATCTTCGGGAACACACGCTCCACGGCGCTTAGAATGGCGTGCCCACCGCATCCGGGGCACCATTTAACCATCTGGTCGCTTTCAAAATCCGCTTTGGTTAGTTGAACATTGCTGCGTTCAACGGTTGTATTTACGAAGTCCATCTTATTTCTCCTCTAAAAGTTGGTTAAACTTATCCGTTAACTCGTTGATCATGAAAGGTAATCCCTGCACTTTGTTGAACTGGGTGATATTGGGCATCGGGAACTTCATACGCAGGTAATTCACAAATTGTCCGCTGTTTAGTTCACAAACCACAATTTTTTTAAATCCTTTCAGCACCTTTTCCGTATTTTTCGGAAGAGGCATGATATAATG
>CAIYQH010000250.1 GCA_903928285.1 uncultured Bacteroidales bacterium | reverse complement strand
TACCCTCGTTTCGCACAATTATCGCCACAAAATTGTGTAACGGTTGTCCTGGCTGTGAACTCCTTTCCACAGAATTGACAGATTCGTTGTACCTTAATATTTGTGCTCATTCTGTACGTAAATGTATAATAGTGTTTAAAAGTGTCAAGTTAATTCCCCTTTTTATGGATCGATGTACAAATATTCCCTTATATTCTAAACAAGGTACAACAAAGGTACAAATTAATACAAAACCAACCACTAACGGTACGGAAAAGATATTAACAGATATAATTAAAAAAGCCCATATTTACTGGGCTTTACGTTACTTATACAGTTTTGGTTATGTGTTCGTTTTGTGCCGGTTACTTTCCGATGCAAAACCTGCTGAAAATAGCGCCTAAAATTTCATCGGTAGTTACCTCTCCGGTGATCTCCCCCAGGTGGTATAGCGCACTCCGCAGATCGGTGGTCATCAGGTCGGGGGAGAGACCGGCGGTGAGACCGTCGCGCACGCAGACCACGGCATCGAGGGCTCGCCGGAGCGCCTCGTAATGACGGGTATTCGAGACCAGGGTGTGATCAGAAACCCTTGTGTTTTCAACGACCTTCAGCAGGTGGGCGGCAATCTCGTGGATGTTCTCCCGGCGCTTGCCCGAGACAAATAGGGTGTCATATTCGACAAATTCCCTGAATCCCTTCGGCAATACCTTTAACTTGTCCATCTTGTTGCCGATCAGGATCATGGTGCGTGCATTCCCGGCCGTGAACTCCCTGAATTCGGTAATGGCTTCACTTACATCGGCAAAGGACTGCTGGGTGGCGTCGAACACATAGAGGATGATGCTGGCTTCGCTGATCTTTTCCCACGTGCGCTCAATGCCGATGGTCTCGATCTGGTCCTCCGCAGCGCGCAGACCGGCTGTGTCGATAAACCTGAAACTGTAACCGCCGATGAC
The DNA here is from genome assembly GCA_903928285.1 of uncultured Bacteroidales bacterium. Classification (GTDB taxonomy): domain Bacteria; phylum Bacteroidota; class Bacteroidia; order Bacteroidales; family FEN-979; genus CAIVAT01. The sequence goes on along the minus strand of CAIYQH010000250.1, from coordinate 1,721 downwards.
GATGGTATCCTCGATGGCATCGCGCGTGGTGCCCGGGATCTCGGAGACGATGGCCTTCTCCTCATTGAGCAGCACATTCAGCAGGGTCGACTTGCCCACGTTGGGTTTGCCAATGATGGCAACCGGGATGCCTGTCCTGATCACGTTGCCCAGGCTGAACGATTCAATCAGCGCCGACAACTCCGCAATAATAGAGGCCAGCAACGCTTTAAAGTCGCTGCGGTCGGCAAAGATCATATGCTCCTCACTGAAGTCGAGCTCGAGTTCGATTAGCGCGGTGAAATCGATCAGGGCCTGGCGCAGGGCATGGATCTTCCGCGAAAAACCTCCCCGCATCTGCTGAATGGCAAGGTCATGCGACGAGGCGGAATGAGAGGCGATCAGGTCGGCCACCGCTTCGGCCTGGGAGAGGTCGAACTTCCTGTTCATAAAGGCCCTCAAGGTGAATTCGCCGGGGCTGGCCATCCGCAGTCCGCAGGAAAACAACAGCTCAAGCACCTTTTGCTGGATATAGACAGAGCCATGGCACGAAATTTCGATCACATCCTCGCCGGTATAGGAGTTGGGTGCCCTGAAGAGGCTGACCAGCACCTCATCCAGTATCCCGGCTGCATTGCCGAGGGTACCCAGGTGAATGGTATGGGATTTGGCCTGGTCCATATCGAGTCCCTTTTCGGCCGGTTTGAAGATCTGCCCAATCACCCTGAACGAATCGGGTCCCGAAAGCCTGATCACGGCAATGGCGCCCATTCCCGGGGCTGTTGACAGGGCGCAGATAGTGTCGGAGTCGGTGGTTATTCTCATAAATTCGGTTCTCAGTATGCTACAAAGTTTAGGAATTATCAGGGTTTAAACAAAATTATCACGAAAAAGTTTTCTTTTTTTTAAATCGGAGTATCTTTGGAACGGCAAATCGCCGATCGCGACACGGAACGGATAGAACCTGACCCGCAAGGTTGACCATGAGGGTTACGACAGGACGATCAAAGGATTTGCCGGCAGGAGAGGAGCGTTAAATTTTTTAATTATTGATTCATGAGTATTCTGGTTGACAAAGATTCAAAGGTGATTGTCCAGGGCATCACGGGCCATGAGGGTTCGTTCCATGCAGGGCAGATGATCGAATATGGTACCAATATCGTCGGCGGTGTTACCCCCGGCAAAGGCGGACAGATGCATCTTGACAGGCCTGTCTTCAATACGGTTTCCGATGCCGTCAAGGCAACAGGGGCCAATGTTTCCATCATTTTTGTACCGCCCCCGCTGGCGGCCGATGCCATCCTCGAGGCAGCCGATTCGGGGATCGAACTGATCGTCTGTATCACCGAAGGGATCCCCGTTAAGGATATGATCACCGTAAAGGAATACCTGCGCTGCCATGGCGTAAGGATGATCGGTCCCAACTGCCCGGGCATTATCACTCCGCCGGGCACCAAGATCGGAATCATGCCGGGATTTATCCATACACCGGGCACCATCGGGATCGTATCCCGCTCAGGGACCTTGTCGTACGAAGCTGTTGACCAGATCACCAAGGCCGGTCTCGGCCAGACCACCATGATCGGTGTGGGCGGCGACCCCATTCCGGGAACCACGATTGCCGAGGCGGTTCAGATGTTCATGGCCGACCCCGCCACCGAAGGGATCATCATGATCGGCGAAATCGGTGGAAATATGGAAACCGACGCCGGTTACTGGATCCAGCAGCACGGGACCAAGCC
>CAIYQH010000249.1 GCA_903928285.1 uncultured Bacteroidales bacterium | reverse complement strand
TTTCAGTGACCTCAGTCCTAAGCAGCTGCTACAACCTACTCCAATAGATGTGAGGCGAACTGCACAAAGTTTCAGTGACCTCAGTCCTAAGCAGCTGCTACAACACAAAGATATAACTAAATCGTTGAAATTCGCCCCTTCCGGAAGATATTTTCCGGTTGCAACAGGGCCTTTTTATGCATTAACCCGGAAAAATGGTTTTCGGAGCATTCAGTCAAAAAAACTGTGATAAAAGTACATTTCCCGTCTAGAAAAATTCGGTAAGGCGATCGCCCATCCAGTAATCGAGTGATTTAACCTTCCTGCCGTTGTGATGCCTGATCATCTCAAAATCCTTGTCGCGCATGGGCAAAAAATAAAACCGGGATCCCTTTGCCAACGGGTTCCGGAGTAATTCCCTCAATTTATGGATCAACTCAGGATTCTTGGCAGGGTTGAAGGCGCCGAACCAAACCGAATAGTTCAGCCGGATATAGCCGTGCTGTTCGAGGTTCCTGGCCACCTTCTGCAACGTTCGGTCGTGGGTGATGTCGTACATCAGCAGGTAAAAGATACGGTTGCAGCTCATAGGTCGTTTATTCTCTTTCTCAGGTAATTCACCTCCGTGAGGACATGGTTCTGCAAGGTGGTAACCGCATCCCTGAAACGGATCCGCTCTTTCAGCTTTTCATTGAAAAGCAGGATCAATTGCTTGCGCCCCTCCTTAGAGATCCGTTTTCCATCCGGCGTATCTTTAAGGTAGTTACGCTTTAATTCGCCGCAGAGCAGGTTGTCGATCAGGATCCGGTCGGCTACCGGCCTGAAAGGCTCCATCATATCGAAAACAAGCGACGGCATCCGGTACCCGTCGCGGTGCATGATCCCCAGCGCCGGGTCAAGGCCGATACTCAGGATCGCCCCCTCCACATGGTTACGCAACATCCCGTACAGGTAATTCACCGAGGCATTGAAGGGGTCGCCCGGATTTCGCTTTACGCGAATGGAAAAGTTCCATGGCTCCGGCAGTTTCAGCCCGATCAGTTGCCAGTAGCGGCTTGCGGCATAGGCCTCCACAAACATCAGCCGCTGTTTGGTGACTAAAGGATCGCCCTCCTCCGAAAAATGAATGGCTGCAACCTGTTTGCCGATGTCGGCTAACGCAACGGATACTTCACCCGCGATCGCCGGTTTCCGGTCGCCCATCAGGGTAAGATTGGCCGTTTGCCCTTCGATTTTCTTCAGGATGATATTATAAGCCCAATCCATTGCCTTCACATGGGTCGAATAGAGATATTGCCTTCTTCTAAGGGTTGAAATATTGAAAAACATCGGCGACCATATCCTTGCCTCCGGCTTACCCCAGTTGTTGCAGATGGTCACCGGTATCTCCGATTGTGCGGCCAGCACCAGCGCCGGACTGCTGATCCGGCATGGCGCGGTTATCAGCACGCTGGTCACGCGCGAAGGGTGAATCACCCGCGATTCACTTTCAGCTTCAATCAGGAAACATTTGTTCCTCACACTGAACGACAATCCTCTTGTATCCAGAACGATCTGCATCTTTTTCGATCTTAACAGGGATATTCCTTATAACTCATACCCGATATACCGCCAGCTGATACTCTCCTCAATGCCGGCCCTGTCAACGGCATCATCCAGTAACCCGGCAAGTTTCAGACAGATTGGATGATGTCTTCCATATACGCTGCCGATAAAGGCAATCTGTCCGTGGATGGTCTGCTTCAGTTTCTCAAGCCATTCATGGATCCGCCAGTCGGGGAAACGGCTTGCATAGTCGAAAACATGTCCCAGTTTCTGAATGTTTTTTTCAACATCGGCCAGGTAATCATCCGGAATGGCAATGGTTTCGCCCACGATAAGCCCGGTCACCTCTTTGATATCCTCTTTGCCATACCATTGGGTCTTTGCCGGATCGATCCTGAAACGGTGCGCAAGCAGTATGGAGGATATATGGCTGAAATGGGCCTCCCTGACCGGTTGTTTTGAGGAGAATGTAAGATCGTCGACATAGCGGGTATAAACGATTCCGTGTTGCCTGCACCAGTTCAACAACTCCTTGTCAAGCAGGATGGTGGCGAAATTTGACAGGACGGGCGATGCCGGGCTTCCCATCGGCAGCCGCCCGTGCAGCGTAACAAACCGGGAGAGGAACTCTTCGGTATCGGGTAAAAAGGAAAAAAGGGTGGGATCGTTGAACAACCGCTCCAGTTTAGCGCAATCTACCTGGTGAAAGAAATCATCGAAATCGAGTTTCAGCATATAATCCCTGCCCAGGTGCGCCGAGGCATTGGTCAGGATGTTGCGCCGGTCGGCGTCGTGTTCATAGGATCGCACAAAGCCATAGGCAGCGTCGGTTTTATGGTCGTAATACAACCACTGGAGGCCGTCGGAGAGCCTCCCCAACGCCTCCTTCAGTTTGCCGAACGGACTTTCGATGGTTCGTTTTTCATCTGAACCCTGCTTTTTAACCTGGAAAACATGATATTGCTTTTCAGGTTCCAGGCTGATCAGTTCCGGCTCCTTCATATAAAGATAAGAAGCCAGATCGCCGATGGTTTTGACTTTTTCGAGTGACATGGTTGACCTTTTTATTCAACTTCCTGTGAATGGACCAGACGACAAGTTCTTACCGTTTTTTTTCAGGAGATCCTGTTAACCCTTCCGTACCCGAAGGCCCTGCCGTTTCCCAGGGTGATCAGGTCGGGCAATTCGGTATTGGTGGCGAATTCAATGGTAAATGGCTGGTAATCGTGTCCTGAATAGGGCAGTGTAGCGCGGTTCAGATTATCGGCCGAGAGAATGTCGACTTGCGTTGCAGAGAGGCCAGTACCGAACAGGTTAGCAAGATCGCCGGCGATATTGGTCAGGAGAATCTTTTCGAGGAGCCGGATCTTATCCATCAGCGAGGCAGCCTGGAAACGCCGGAAATTCTCGGTATTGAGCGGCAACCAGTTGGTAAGGCGGTAGGCCACTGCAGAAGACACATTCATTAATTCATATTCCTTTTCAGCCATCTGTTCGAATTTCAGCAGGAAGTTGCGGTTGATCTCAACAGCTCTGTCGAAGGGAGCGATCAGCTCTTTCAGAGTGTCGCCTCCTTCGTTGGCGCCGGTAATATAAAAAGTGCCGTCGATATAGTGGTAGGCGATCATGGGATGGAGCACCATCTTTTTAGGATCCGATTCATCGTGGTTGTGCAGGAGCTCACCACGGACACCCGTTTTACTAACACGGCCCTTGCTGGGATTGTAGAGACTGTTCACCACTCTGCGCAGCCATTCTGTTTCATACTTTGGCTGAAACGGGCACGGGAGGCCATGGAGAAGGTAGGGGCGGACGAGGTAGGTGGAGATCGTTATCATCATGGCTATGTTATAACATCAAACTGGCCATATCCGACATTGGTTTTTGCGCCAACGCCAAGCATGCTGATAAGTTCGCTGAACAGGACGATCTTTTTCTCGGCAGTAATTTCAGGACAAACGATACTATTTCCCAATTTAAATCTAAACTCATATTTAACTCTGGGGAGTATCTTTAAAAATTTAATTGGAGTTGGATTACTGAACTGATCCAGTTCAGTCCTGTTATCTTTGTTTTTATGCGGAGTAATATAATCCGGCCCAAACAATTTTTTGGTTTGATCGATATTATTTCCCACAATCTCCACAGGGACTGCGTCAAAGAAAATATCCCGATCATAAACAGGAATATAGTTGATGTTCTTCTCCCCAACCTTTTCCAGGTCTGGTGTTTTATAAGCTCCATCAAAAATTTCACGTTCCAGTTCATCAATATCGACATCCCCGTCAATATCACAAAGTTCCTGAAGAATTGCAACAATCCAACTTTCCTTTTCATCCTGATTGGCTGTTGTCTTTTTAGGAACAACCACACGCTGGGGGAAAGCACTGCGAAGAATTCCCTTTACCGAAGAACCTGTTATTACAGGCATCCCGGAAGAGTGGTCAAAGAAAAATCCTATTTTAAAGGCATCATCGCTCCCTTTATGTTCATGTGTGTAACCCGTTCCCATGATAAGTCCGGGATAGGTTGTTATAGCATGAATTGTATGGTCTTTGATTTCATTTGGAATTTCCAGGATTTCAGTTCCGTAGATCCGGCGATTTGTGTGGGTTATTCTGGTCTCATCGACCATCGGGCCACTGTAATATTTCTTATAATATAACCAACCCGTATTTGAACCCTCGTTATTATCTATGTAGGTTGCCATAATTATTCTTGTTCATTTTCGGTGTCAAAAGCATAAGTACGTAAAACCAGTTTAAGCGCAATAACCGACTGGGCAATTTTATTCCTGATTTGCCTGTTGTCGCGGTTTGCTTCCGTAAACTCCAGAAAACTCTGCGTTTGATCTAGCGCAGGGGGATTGACTTTCAGGTAGATTTTATAAATCAATTCTGCAATCCTGACTTTCTTCTCATCGGAATAATAGGACAATACAGTAGCAAAAAGGCCGGGTTGGACCATACTACCGCCAAAGGCAGAAACATACCCATTATAGACTGATGGAATTTTCACACCAACAAGCTGGTTTGTTGCATTTTCATCCAAAATATTGTCGTTATTTGCTTCCGGGATTTTCGCACCAACCATTAGTTCTGCAACATTTTCATTCAAAATGGTGTGTGCCGCATTGAGATATTTATCGTTGACTTTCATATTCCAGGTGCGTTAGGTGAAACATTCCAGTTTGCCAGCTTTATTGAGCAGAATCCATAGCCAATACTTGCATTGGCTCCGATTTGTACCGGATGAGACTGTACGATAGTTCTAAATTTCTCAATTTCAGAATCGGAATCGGGATATAAGACGCCAAACCAAAAACGTGTTTCAGCCGGTAACACCTGCTCATACCAAAGATTGGAACTGCGTCCGTCGGTAAGGTTATTTCTTGCAATGACAGGCAGATGGAAGTCGCTCACCAATTCGGCAAACTCAACATCCTTTGCTATTGCAAGTTCTTTTCCGGCAATTGAATTCAATTGCGCCAGGTTGTTTATTGCCTGTTTTGAAACCGCCACGATATCCGCCTCTTCCAAAATCGATGGGTATGAATCAAACTGAATTGCTTTTTCATTCCCCAAAAAAGCATCCGTTACAAGGCTTAGAACAGAAGAATATCCGGTACCTAACGGGTATCTGTATAGGTCAAGTGATTTCTTCAGATTCTGGAGTAAATAGGGGCAGGTTGTTCGATAAAAGAGCCGGCGATCGCTTCTGACGGGAATACTTAACAGATCGGCCTGCAAAAACCTGTATTTGGCAGATTGTTGTTTAACATCAGCCGTTACTGAGGATTCCGTGACATTCTCTTCATTTTCGATAGCATCGTTCCTGTCGAAACCAAAAACATGCAACAGGAATTTTCGCGACAGCTCGTCCGTCCATGTTTTATCCATTTTCAGATAATGCCGGAAATACTCCCTGATCGCTCCCTTAAGACTTGAACTGTAAATACAGGGAAATCCTGTCAGAGGATCACGCTGTACGAGGTTATCGATGATACCATAATTTTGTGAGCCGCTGCCCACATGAAGGTTCGTTTTAGCAGTAATGGTAAATACGGCTACCTTGTAATTGAATTCCGGGTTTGGGGTTGTCATAATGGATGGTATTTTTCTGTTTCAATTTTATAATAGTTATAACCAACTTTCTGGAATGATGTCTCTTCGTTAATTAGCCTTATCGCATCAGCAAGTGAATTTTTATCCATAAAATACAGAATGGATCCTCTTTTAAGCAGGCAGGAAGGATTTGATTGACCAAACCCCGACTTTCTCAAACCTTTTACATTGTAATGCTTTGTTGTATTGACATTTGAAACGAAGTTCCTGAATTTAGTATTGACGGCATTCACAAATAACGGCAACTTGTAGAATTGCTCTTCCTTACTGATATATGTGTCGCTGGTAAGAAGCAATTTGTAGACCATTCCATTTGCCAACTCAGGAATAACCGATGGGGAGGATAATGAATTGCAATTTTCATCCACTTCTGCAGAAAGAACAAAAACAGACTGTTCCCCACCCATTAAAACAAATCTTTCATTTTTATCAAAACTGTAGCCTGACGATTCATCCCAATATAATTTTAAAGAAAATTTCCAGTCAGCATCCATCAACATTTTCTTGCTAATAGGTGGATTTCCTTTCTCTTTAATGATACGGGTTTCTGTCAATTCTCGAAAAAACTGTTTATAATAAGCGTTTGACTTTGTATTTCCTTCCCATGACTTTTCTATACCAACACGACCCGTTTCCTGAATAACCTTATTAACAAGTACAGCAGCCTTCGAATAGTCAAGGCCCTGGGCAAAATCTGTTTCAGAAAAGGGATGGTTTTGATCAATCAGCCAACCTGAAAACTCGTTTTTTTCGATCCAGGGTACCATTTCAGGATTTTCACTTTCAATCTCCTTTCGATAAACGAGCTTGGTAAATTTATTTTCAGCGACAACTGTTTGAATAAATTCCTGATTTGTCAAGTCCCTGAATTCCAATATTGGTTTCCTAAGGGGATAATCATTATCTTTTTTATGACTGAAAAGTTCTCTGTCTCGCAGCAGGAAAACGCTTTCCCCCTTTTGAAGCTGGACTGGGGATAATTGTTGAATCGCCCCGTATCCATCCGTGTTTTGGTTGGTAAAACTACTTTCGCCAATAAGATTTTTACCTTCCAGTGGTCTATTGGAACCAGGTGCCGACAATAGCCCATACTGAGCAAGCGCCTGATACCTGAGCATTCCCAGTATGGCTGTTTGTTGTGGATACAAGGCAGACTGAAGATAGTAACTACGCTTATTCCCCAGTTCCGAAACTTGTTCTGTCCCCCAGAAAAAAGGTGATAAAGGTTTTAAGATAATATTGTAGATCATATCATTATTCTTTTTCGTTACTTCTTAAAAAATGGATAAAACGTAAGGTTCCGTAAAGGAGTTGGTAATTGTCATCGTTAAGGGCATTACCAGGTTGATTTTGGGAGGACATACTCAGCATAAAGTTTTCAAGCGCTTCATAAAATGACATATTGGCCTTATAATTCTCATTAAAATTGTTTTTGAAAAAACTTTTCAATCTTGTTGCATTTCCACTGATTGGGACAAGTACCTTTTTCAGTGAATCAAGTTTGTATGTGATACTGTTTATAAAATTCTCCTTTGTGCTGATGCGTGTTTGGATCAGAGCCCTGAAATT
>CAIYQH010000248.1 GCA_903928285.1 uncultured Bacteroidales bacterium | reverse complement strand
TTTTTGAATCCATGTTCGGCGGTTCGTCAGGGCCGGGTAGGGGGCGGCAGGTGAAATTCAGGGGCGAAGATTATCATTCAGAACTCCGGCTGGCCCTTATTGATGCCGGTAAAACACATAAACAAACGCTGACAGTAAACGGGAACAATATCCGGATTACCATCCCTGCCGGGGTTGAAAACGGGCAAACCATTAAAATTGCCGGCCATGGCGGCCCCGGGGTTAACGGCGGACCCGCCGGAGACCTGTTCATCACCTTCTCCATTGAAAACCATCCCAGCATAAAACGGCTTGGGAACGATCTTTATACTACCGCCGACCTCGATTTATATACCGCCATACTGGGTGGCGAGGTAATGCTGAACACCCTGACCGGTAAGGTAAAACTAATGGTAAAACCCGAAACCCAGAACGGCAGTAAAATAAAATTAAAGGGGCAGGGGTTCCCTGTCTATAAAAATGATGGCCAGTCAGGCGACCTTTACATTACCTGGGCCATTAGGACTCCCACCAATTTAACCGCCCGTCAAAAGGAATTATTCACGGAACTGTCAACACTGCAATCTTAAACTGGACCAATGCAACGGGAAAATTTAATAGCATTAGACGAATTCTGCGCCAACCACGGTATCGAAATTTCCTTCATCAGTTCGTTGCAGGAGACCGGACTGATAGAGGTTACACAGATAAAGGAGACCGCATTTATCGAAGCAGATCAATTGCAACAGCTGGAGAAGATTGTCAGGTTTTATTACGAACTGGATATCAATATTGCAGGGATTGAATCGATCACCTATCTTCTAAACAGGATCTCCATAATGCATGATGAAATGACTGCGCTCAGAAACAGGCTCCGGCTATATGAATCATTCGAATAAACATCATAAAGCATAGCGCTGGGAAGGATAACCTAAAAAACCCGGGAGTTTACTGAAGCCTTGCCTAAGCCTAGCCTGATGGTACGTTAGAGAAGGCTTAGAGGAGGCTTAGAGGAGCACGGATAAGTTGAAATGGTAAAATGGTTGTCTGAACGATATTCGTGGATGTAATCCTGTCTTCATTGCGGCATAATGGTTTACAGATTTGCAGAAAAAACAGCAAATCATTGCTCAATTGGTTTCAATGGCGAATGGTAATACAGGATTCTGTTTTGTTTTTGTAGCGGAGTTAAAAAAAATAAAGCACAATGAGGCCCGGCACGATAAGGATAGGAATTTTAATTCTCTCCTTCGGAATACCCTCGTTGTGGTGAAATCCGGAGAACCAGTTTGAAAGAAAATGTATCCGTGCAAACATAAACTTAATGTCAGAAACCACGAAAATGGAGTTAAATAAAATCAAACCGGAAACCGGGACACCGGCGGCCGGCGATATTATCGTCAATCCTCCCCGGCAGGGCAATCCCGGTCGGTTCAGACACTTTATCAGACGGAAAGGCCTCTGGATACTGGGTGCCATCCTGGTATGCTCTGGTGCTGTGCTTACCTATACCAAGGTTATTGCAAAACCTGAAGTATTGTTTAAAACCGCTGTTGTTGTAAAGGGGGACCTGGAAAACAACGTGATCGCTGCCGGAATAATACAGCCACTTAAATATGTAGACGTTGGCGCTCAAACCTCTGGAAAACTTAAATCGCTGAAAGTCAAGCGGGGCGATCAGGTTGAGGAGGGACAGTTGCTGGCTGAGATTGACCCGGTTCTGGCAACAACTGCCCTCACGGCAGCCAATGCCACACTCGAGAACATGACATCGCAGCATTCCCTGAAAGGGGCGCAACTCGAACTCGCCCGGGTACAGCGCATGCGTAATGATGAGCTTTTTTCGGAGAAGGTTATTTCGGCAAATGAACGGGATATCACCCAGGCAGCGTTTGATGTTGCATCAGCCGATGCCGCATCGCTTTCCGCACAGATGAAACAGGCCGCGGCATCGGTGAATACTGCCAAAGCCAACCTGGGATATACAAAAATCACTGCATCCATGGCCGGGGAGGTCGTCTCCATCAATATGCTGGAGGGTCAAACACTGAATGCAAACCAGTCGGCCCCCAATATCCTTCGCATTGCCGATCTGAAGACGGTAACAATATGGGCGCAGGTTTCTGAAGCCGACATCGATCGTGTTGAAACAGGACAACAGGTGTATTTTACAGTCCTTGGGCAGAGCAGGCGATGGAATGGCACAATCAGGCAGATTCTGCCAACCCCGGAACTGATCAATAATGTAGTATTCTATGATGTGCTTTTCGACATTCCCAATCCCAAAAGGGAATTGTATATCCAGATGACGGCACAAGTCTTCATCGTACTGGCACAGGTAAAGGGGGTTTTGATTATACCCACTGCTGCAGTAGGTAATGCACATGAAAATTCATCGCTGACCGTAAAAGTGCAGAAGCCCGACGGCACCATCGAAGCGAGGTCAATCAGGATCGGTATCAAGGGGGAGATCTCGACAGAGGTTATCACAGGCCTGAAAGAAAACGAGTTGGTTGTTATCAGTGAAAACAAGGCAAAAAGCACTGCAAAAAGCGCATTGAGTTCAGGCAAAGGTCTATGACCGGTTCACCCCTTCTCAGCCTGATGGGAGTTACCCGCACCTATACTTCCGGGGGAGAGCCACTGACGGTACTGAAGGAGGTTACCCTTGAAATTCAAAGCGGAGAATTCGTGGCGATAATGGGCGCTTCGGGATCGGGGAAATCGACGTTGATGAATATCATCGGTTGTCTCGACAAACCCACAACAGGCAATTATTGTATCAGGGGAGTAAATGTTTCAGCACTTTCTGGCGATTCGCTTGCAGCGCTCCGGCGCGACACTTTCGGCTTCATCTTCCAGCGTTATAACCTCATGTCGGACCTTAGCGCCGTTGAAAATACCGAGGTCCCGGCTGTTTACCGCGGGACGGAGAAGGCTCCCCGGGAAGAACGTGCCCGTAAACTTTTAACGGATCTCGGGCTGGGCGACAGGTTAGGTCACCATCCCAACCAGCTTTCAGGAGGTCAGCAACAACGGGTCAGTATCGCCCGTGCGCTGATGAACGGCGGACCGGTAATCCTTGCCGATGAACCGACAGGGGCACTCGACACAAACGGTGGCAAAGAAGTTATGGCCATTTTGGAAAAGCTGAACAGGCAGGGGCACACGATCATCGTAGTGACCCACGACAGCGACATTGCCGGCTATGCTCACCGGATCGTACGTATTGCTGACGGATGTATCACCTCTGACGATCTGCAGCCAGTAACAGGAAGCCCATCCTCCCCTGCCGTACAACCGGTAATGGCAGCCAAACAGGGGGTTGCCGTGCTTGGAGAGGCATTGAAAATGGCCTTACGCTCGCTGGTAAACAACCGGATGCGAACAGCACTGACCATGCTTGGCATCGTGATCGGTGTCGCCTCGGTGGTGGCCCTGATGGCGATCGGTAACGGTGCAAAACAGGAGGTTCTTGAGCGTATCCAGGCAATGGGCACTGACCTGCTGACCGTAGGACGGGGTCCGAGAAATGTTCGCGCGTCGGGACAAATTGTGACCAGTTTCCTGCCTGAAGATTTACCATCCATCGCACTGGTGCAGGGGGTGGCAATGTCTATTCCTGAAACCGAGTTATCTTCGTTGCTGCGATTCGGCAACGAGGACCTGACCGTCACGGTGGTTGGTACGGGTGAGGATTTTTCCAAGGTCCACGACTGGCCGGTCCAGTCAGGCGTGTTTTTCACAGCCGAACATGTAAGGCGTTACGCTCAGGTGGTGGTCATCGGACAGACGGTTGCCACAAACCTGTTCCACGGCACGCTGGATCCGCTTGGCCAATACATCCTCATAGGTACGGCTCCCTTCCTGGTCATTGGTATGCTGAGTCCAAAAGGATCCACTGCACGAGGAGACGATCTCGATAACTCTGTCTGGCTTCCCTATACAACCGCTGGCGCCCGAATTTTCGGACAACGTTTTTTCAACCACTTCGTGATCAGGGTAAAGCCAGGCGCCGACATGGCCGCCGTCCAGAAAGGTTTACAATCGCTGCTGCTCAAACGACATGGCAAGGAGGATTTCAATATCCGGAATATGGCAGATACCATTGCAACTGCCAATGAAACCCAGAATACGCTGACCTATCTGCTTGCAGCTATTGCCGTGATCTCTCTCATCGTTGGAGGAATAGGCGTGATGAACATCATGCTGGTTTCGGTTACCGAAAGAACCCGGGAAATCGGTATCCGGATGGCGATTGGTGCGCGGGGGTTCGACGTCCTGTTCCAGTTCCTCGTTGAGGCTGTCATGGTTTGCTTTTTCGGAGGAATTGCAGGTGTTTTCGTCGGAATCGGAAGCGGTTTGGCCATTGCAGTTCTTGCCGGATGGAGTGTGATTTTCACCGCAGCTCCCATTGTGGTTGCTTTCGGGTTTGCATTCCTGACCGGTATCATATTTGGCTACCTTCCCGCACGAAAGGCGGCGCAACTAGATCCGATAGATGCGCTGGCTCGTGATTAGACTTAGATTCCATTTTTTTTCTTATCTTTACAATGACCCGAAAGGGATCATTCTCAATAAATTATTTTATGGAACAGAACCCTCAACCCTTCTGGAGTTTTTCAGTTACCAGCCTGCTTGACAGCCTGCATGCGGATACAGGTGGACTCACCTCAAATGCGGCAGGAAAAAGGTTTGTTTTATACGGGGCAAACAGGCTTAAACCGCAAAAAAAATCGGATATTTTCACCCTGCTGGTTGCCCAGTTTAAAAGTCCCATTATCCTTATCCTCCTTCTTGCGACAGGCTTGTCGTTTTTACTGCACAACCTGGTCGATGCCTCAATTATCCTGATCATTGTTATCATCAGCGGGCTCCTTGGGTTCTGGCAGGAACACAGCGCTACGAATGCCGTAGCAAAACTGCTGGCCATCGTACAGATTAAGGCTGCCGTTCTTCGCGACGGGAAAGAGCTGGAAATCCCTGTCGAAAACATCGTTCCCGGCGATATCGTGATCCTCAACGCCGGTGATATTGTACCTGGCGACTGTCTCCTGCTGGAGGCGAAGGATCTTTTTGTTGACGAAGCGATGCTGACCGGTGAAACCTATCCTGTCGAAAAAATGGTTTCAGTGTTACCAACCGAAACTGCCCTTGCCCAACGATCAAACACAGTCTGGATGGGCACGCATGTTGTCAGCGGAACTGCAAAAGCCCTGGTGGCTCTTACCGGCAAAAACACAGAGTTTGGGAAGGTTTCAGAGCGGCTGAGACTCAAATCCCCGGAAACCGATTTTGAACATGGAATCCGCAGGTTCGGCTATTTCCTCGGAGAGGTGACCCTGGTGCTGGTGGTTATGATCTTCGGCATCAACGTTTACCTGCACCGGCCGGTTCTAGAGGCATTCCTGTTTTCGCTGGCTCTTGCTGTGGGGTTAACTCCTCAGCTATTGCCGGCCATTATCAGCATCAACCTTGCTCACGGAGCCAAGAAGATGGCGCAGAAGAAGGTGATTGTTAAGCGACTCGCCTCCATTGAAAATTTCGGAAGTATGAACATCATCTGTTCCGATAAGACCGGCACCCTCACCGAAGGTAACGTACAGGTTGAATCGGCGCTGAACGTGGATGGCGGCAACAGCGACAAAGCCTTTCTGTTTGCCTGGCTCAATGCATTTTATGAAACCGGCTTTACAAACCCCATTGATGCGGCGATCCTCAGCCATCGTGCGATTGACCACGCCGGTTATTGTAAACTGGATGAAATTCCCTACGATTTCCTCCGTAAACGCCTGAGTATTGTGGTATCCCACGACGATCAGCATCTCATTGTCACCAAAGGGGCCCTCTCCAATATTCTCGAAGTATGCGATACTGTTGAAAACGCAGATGGCAGCGTTACCGATATTACACCCATGCAGCCAAAGATACAGCAACATTTTGTAGAATTCAGCAACCAAGGATTCAGGACGCTGGGGATCGCCTATAAAAAGACAGCGCCAGATACACCAATCCATAAAACCGATGAAACGGGAATGACCTTCCTGGGCTTTCTGACCCTGTTTGATCCGCCCAAGCCCAATATCCTGGAGACCATCTCCTCACTGAAAAAACTTGGCGTTTCCCTGAAAATCATCACCGGCGACAATCATCTCGTCGCCTACAGCCTGAGTAAAAAAATGGGACTGTCGGATAACAACATCATAACAGGCCCCGAACTCCGGCAAATGAGCGACGGGGCGCTGCTCCGGAAAGTCGGGTCGGTTGATGTATTCGCCGAAATTGAGCCCAACCAGAAGGAACGTATCATCATCGCGATGCGAAAGGCAGGGAATGTGGTGAGTTATATGGGCGATGGCATCAACGACGCCTCGGCGCTTCACGCAGCTGATGTGGGCATTTCGGTCGATACGGCTGCCGATGTCGCCAAGGATGCTGCCGATATCGTGCTGCTCGAAAAGGATCTGAGCGTTTTGGTGGAGGGAGTGCGTGAAGGCCGTACTACCTTTGCCAACACGCTGAAATATGTTTTTATGGCCACCAGCGCCAACTTCGGAAATATGTTCAGTATGGCGGGAATATCGCTGTTTATACCGTTCCTGCCATTGCTGCCAAAGCAGATTCTGCTTACCAACCTGATGACCGACTTCCCGGAAATGACCATTGCCACCGACCGTGTTGATGAGGAGATGGTCAACTATCCAAGACGCTGGGATATCAAGGCCATCCGCAAATTTATGATTACTTTCGGATTGGTAAGCTCCCTGTTCGATTACCTGACATTTGGCTTGCTATTACTTGTCCTGCGGGCCAATGAAGGTCAGTTCAGAACCGGTTGGTTCATTGAATCTGTTATCTCCGCCTCGATGATCGTCCTGGTGATCCGCAGCAGGAAACCCTTTTTTAAAAGCCTGCCCGGGAAATACCTGTTGATTGCTACGTTGACCATAGCCGTGCTGACCATCGTCCTGCCCTTCACTCCCCTGGCAACGCTGTTCGGGTTCACACCGCTCAGTTTTACCACCTACCTGCTGTTGCTGCTGATCGTAATTTTCTATATTGCAGCAGCAGAGATAACCAAGCATATTTTCTACAGGAAAGTCAAGTTTTAGGGCTTGCTGAGGATTCAAAAACAGGATCAGCATGAACAAGCATGCGGGTCATTTTCCTCCTAACCGTTTGTATATCATAGCCGAGATCCCGCTGACGAATTCTGTCTGTTTTTCAATATGGTTCCCTCGGGTCATGATGGTGAGGATATAGGGTGAATTATGGGCATAGACGATGGCTGATTCTGAAAAGTCCATCGATTCGTTAATGCCTCTCTCTCCGAATTTATGGGCAACGACGGTGCCTTCGGGCAGTTCTTTCACGATCCCTTCCCTGAAACTGCTCTCCGTCAGAAGTTTCAATCCGTATTCCGAAAGTTCCTCATTGACATAGGTTGCGTTGTAAAATAACCGTAGAAACTTCGAATACTGTAACGGCGAAATGGAATAGAGTAAATCGGCAGGTTCATAGTATGGAATGTCAACATCCTTGAAAAACTCCCGGTATTGGTTTGTGTCCATATGGGTATTCAGCAAATAGGTGGCGTTATTGTCCGATTCATCGATCATATACCTGAGGAGTCTGGCAACTGAATACTTCCGTCCGGGGAGGATCGAATCGCCTTTATATTTCTGTGTCGGGAAATTGATTTTTGCCCCCTGATACACGAACTCCTTTTTTAATGTTCCCGGGTGGATTTCCTCCTGTTTCAGGTAATACATCAGGATAGGCACCTTCATGAGACTTCCGGGATGGTAATCTCTCTTCCCGAACATGCTTGTCCAGAAGCCGGAATTCATATCCTTCACATAAACCGACGCGGAGGTTATCTTTCCTGAATTTTGTGCTTGCTCGATGTACCCGGCAATATCCGCCTTAAGGGATGAGAAAGCTTCCGATTCCGATTCCGATTCGGCAAGAAGCAGCGGGCGTGTGTATTTATCATGAGCATCGGCGAGCCGGATGATGGCCAGGGAACACGGACTGCTGGTGAAATGCTGGATGTTCGCCTGTTTTGTGGCCCGCGAAGCCTTAATATAGAGGAATACATTGGTTGCTGAAAGGATAAGGATGATCCCTGAAAACACGATCACCATGTTCCTGAACCGTTTCAAATATTTTTTTGCACCCGATTCAGGATCCGGAAGATGATGATGTATGGGTTTCATTGGCAGTAAAATTAGTATCCGGCAGACACTCATTTTCCTTAATGGTTGCCCGGTGTAAAAGAGAAATTATCATCTGGCTCCCTATTCACATTTCATCATAACAGGTTGATTTTACGCATCAGCGCGAACCGGATATAATTCTATCACTTTTCCTTAGAAGTAAATTCAACCCGGGAAGGGGTTTGCCGGTGGTTAATCCAGGTGGTAAATCAGTGTCACGCCAGCTCCTACATGACTTACCGGGAGCACCTTTATCTTTTTAAGGTGATTATTCATGATGGTTCTCCCGATGGCAAATCCCAGCGCTGATCCTACAAACACATCTGAAAACCAGTGATCGTTCTGGTATACCCGTGAGGCAGCGGTGAGGCCGGCAAGAGAAAAACAAAGAATGGGTACCCATATCGTCTTGCTGTACGAGGTGGCAACCACTGTAGCCATCGCAAAGGCAACCGTTGAATGTCCGGAAGGAAAAGAGCTGTTGG
>CAIYQH010000247.1 GCA_903928285.1 uncultured Bacteroidales bacterium | reverse complement strand
TGGTAATAGTGGGTTTTATGCTGATCAACAATGGTGATATCCCATTCTTCACGGCCAAGCAATTTCCTCATTTTGTTTGCCATGATGGTACCACCGGTGCCAGCGCCAAGAATTAACAGTCTTTTCATGATCGGAGAGGGTGTTTTGTGTTAATTGTATACACAAAAGTATATATATAAATGTTGCAATTTATATTGCTGTTATAAAATTAACAAAAATTATATTCAGACTGAATATAAAATAAGTCACTTATACGGTAATTGTGAATAAATTAACAGTAATTTGCCCTGTTCCGGGCAGTAACCGATAGGGGAGTGAAGGAAATGGGAGGGGGTCAGGCCTTTTTCTCGGTCTGGTCGGCAGGAGGGGTTTTTTCAGTGGGTTTTTTCAGTTCATCCTCAAAGCCTTCCATGCCATCTTTGAAACTTTTAACACCTTTGCCCAGGCCTTTCATGAGTTCAGGGATTTTCTTACCACCGAAAAGCAGCAGGACAACTAACGCTATCAGCAACAATTCCGAGTTGCCCAGTCCGAATATTAACAAAATGCCTAAGGTCATGGTCTGTTTTTTTAAAGTTGCAAATCATTGCAAATATACAAATCTAAATGTTATAATCTCCCCAAAAGGACCCGGGTTTTCCAAAATAACTTATATCGCCTCTCTTCATTATTTTTTAGGATCCGGTGCCCGGTATCCATGCAGGGTTCCCCGTGATATCTATTGTGTTATCTGATTGAAAAACAGGCATGAATCGCCGTAGCTCAGGAAACGGAAATTGTTGGCTAGGGCATAATCATACGCTTGCCGCCAGCCAGGTCCGACCATCGCGGCAACGAGCAGGAGCAGGGTGCTCCGGGGCATATGGAAGTTGGTGATCAGCCCTGACAGGAGCTTGTAACGGTATCCCGGGACGATCATCAGTTGGGTCTCTCCTGAGTATTCATTAAGTTCGCGGGCATCGAGAAAAGCAATCAGGGCTTCAAGGGCTTTTTCGGCGGTGATAGTGATTCCATCCGCTTCCTGGTAGGGGTCCCATTGCGAAACGTACGGATTTTCATTCCCTCCGCTGCGGAGCACTTTAACGCCCGACCAGTAAAGACTTTCCAGGGTTCGTGCCGAGGTGGTTCCTACCGCAATCAGGGGTTTACCGAGGTTTTGGAGAAGGGTTCGGATCGTATCACGGGAGACGATGATCCTTTCATGATGCATGATATGGTCCGAAATCTTCTCAGCGCTTACAGGTTTAAAGGTTCCGACACCGACATGCAGGGTTACGCTGGCCGTGGTAATTCCCTTCCGGCTGAGTTTGTCCAGAACCGATCCTGTAAAATGAAGACCGGCCGTGGGGGCGGCCACCGAGCCTTCAGGCGATGCAAATATGGTCTGATACCGTTCTGCATCTTCGGGGGTCGTTGGCCTGTGAATATAGGGTGGCAGCGGGATCAGTCCTGCAACACCGAGTATTTCCGAAAAGGTCTTTCCGGCGGGTTCCCAATGGAAAGCAACCGAATGGCTTCCATCGCCACATTCCCCGCCATATGCTGCAAACAGACTGTACTGGCTTTCCCGGTCGGAACATTCCATCTTCAACAGCCCTGTTTTCCATCGCTTCAGGTTTCCAACCAGGCATTTCCATGTTGCACCCGATTTAACGGTGAAGGCTTCCCCGATTGCAGTTACAGGTAACAGCGGCTCCAGGCAGAATATTTCGATCCTTGCTCCGTTGATCTTGGAAAATAGCAGCCTTGCACGGATCACCCTGGTGTCATTGAATACCAGCAGACTCTGCGAAGGCAGATAACGGTCGATATTTGAAAAAACATCCTGGGTAATTCCTTCCGGATTGTTTACCAGCAGTTTAGATGCATCCCTTTCAGCCAACGGGAACTGTGCGATCAGATCATCGGGAAGCGGATAATGAAAGTCGGCAATACGAATGGCATCAGGGTTGAACATCGAAGCAATTTCCTGCAAAGTTCGAAAAAATATCAGAACATGGTCAGCGCTTGCCGGAATTGAAGAAGGTGGGTTTGTAGCTGAACATCAGGTCAAGTTCCGAACCGAGGTCTTTACCCACGGAGGTATAGGCAGGATCCGTCGCCTTTTTTGGCGTAGCCAGCAGGAAGCCATTGCGGGGCCCATCCTCCTTCTGGTTGCTTCCAGGGAGGTTTTTTCATTGAAAAGCAGGGTGACCCTGGCATGCAGGTCGGTCAACCCGGCGCTGGCGCCGCCGGTCACATGCAAGGAGAACATATCCATATAGCCGTAAAATCCATAACTCGTTCCATAAAGGGTCGAGAAGGGCGATTTGGTTGAGAAATTAATACCCGGAGGGTAATCATCAACAACTATATAATATTGTAGCAAATAAACAATAAATTTGCAGGAAAGAAATGAAGATGAATATAAAACAGCATATCCCGAATACACTGACCGTTTTCAATCTCCTGAGCGGCTTGGTTTCTCTTACATTGTCGTTTGAGGGCAAGTATGCTCAGGCTGCATTGTGTATCTTTTTTGCCGCAGTTTTTGATTTCCTCGACGGAAATGCCGCACGTATACTGAAAGCCTATTCTGAACTGGGAAAACAACTTGATTCCCTGGCCGATATGGTATCCTTTGGCGTGGCTCCCGGGATCATGATGTTTCTCATGCTGTCGGCCCACTGTACAGGCAGCTGCAACGCCCTGGAGCGGATGCACATCACCCCCTATTTTGCCATGCTGATTCCTGTTTGTTCGGCATTAAGGCTTGCGAAATTCAACATTGACCTGCGGCAGGAGGTTAATTTTATCGGGATGCCCACACCGGCAATTGCGATCTTCTTTGCCTCGGTTCCCCTGGTGCTGTATGTTCAGCCTGAGATGTTCAGCCTGATCCATCTCGATTTCCTGGTCAACCTGTTTGCCAATACACGGGTACTGACCATCCTGGTCGTTTTTTTCTCTTACCTGCTGATCTCGGAATTCAGGATCTTTTCGATGAAGATCAAATCGTTTACCTGGAATGGGAACCAGTTGCGTTTTATCCTGCTGGGAAGTTCGGTGATCCTGTTCAGCCTTTTTTTCCTAAGCGCAATACCGTTGATCATCATGCTCTATGTGCTGATGTCGATCTTTTTTCAGCATTATATTACCGACTGACGGAGTCTCCTTGCCGGCTATCTTAACTCGAAATTCTGTCCCAGATAGACCTTTCTCACGTGCGGGTCATCGGCCAGCTCCTGGCCGGTGCCGGCCCGCAGAATGGATCCCTCGAACAGCAGGTAGGAACGGTCGGTTATGGAAAGGGTTTCATGTACATTATGATCG
>CAIYQH010000246.1 GCA_903928285.1 uncultured Bacteroidales bacterium | reverse complement strand
CGGCTAAAGGTACCCAGCCGCCTCTGAATCTTGCGCCGATCACCCTGGAAAACTGTTTTGTAAAGGCTCCGCCTACTCCAAACTTCCAATTATCATTGAAAAGAATGTTTTTGGACAAGTCACCATTAAACTGGTCATAAGCGCCATATACAGTAACTCCCCAATAGTTGTGTGACGAAGCTTTTTCACATTTGGCTTTCTTAGCAGTATCAGCTTTGACAGCTTCGGTCTTCGTAGGTGCTGTCGTCTTGGCCTTGGCCTGGGCCATCGTTATCATTGGCACAATCATCATAAGAAGGACGATTAATGCCGTCGATAGGGTTTGAGAAATTTTTTTCATACTTCTGAAATTTTAATTATAAATTGACTTTTGTTTACTGATTACGCAAATATAGTATATAAAATAAGCAAATCCACAAAATAATCTGTTCCGAAATAAACAATCACAAGTTGATAAATATAATGAGTTGATAATGAATGTCTTGATTTGGCAACTTGAATTCAGACTGTAAAATTAAAAAAATTGAACCGAAATAAAAAGGATTTTTTATGCTCTATGTCTTCTTCTACGCGCAAATCCTGTTTGGGTTGCATCATTTTGTGCTTTTTTTGTATCAGGATGCAGACAATACTAATGGTCTCATTTTGATGAATAGGTCCCACGCGACGATTCCCACGGCAACAGAGACATTGATGGAATGTTTTGTGCCGAATTGAGGGATCTCGATGCAACCTGAAACAAGCGACATGACTTCATCGTCAACTCCGTTAACCTCGTTCCCGAAGATGATCGCGAATTTTGCCCCGGAGGCCGGCTGAAAGTCAGGTAGTGAAACACTTCCCTCCGCCTGTTCAACAGCCAGGAGGGTATACCCTTTTTTCAGCAGCTCATTTGCCGCATCAACCGTTGCAGGAAAATATTGCCAGTCAACCGATTCAGTTGCCCCGAGTGCGGTTTTATGGATTTCACGGTGCGGGGGCGTCGCGGTAATTCCGCACAGGTAAACAGCTTCGATGCGAAACGCGTCGGCCGTTCTGAAAACACTGCCGATATTATTCTGGCTGCGGATATTATCCAACACAATCAATACCGGCAATTTCCCGGCCAGTTTGAATTCCTCAACGGAAAGCCGGTTCAGTTCCGGCATGGTAAGTTTTCGCATGATGACAAATAGATCAGGTGCAAAAGTACTATTCATCATCCTAATTACAATGGCCATCCTGTTTTGAATGAAGATGTTCCTTTTTTCCTTTTTTATCAACAATACAGGGGTGGATTAGAATCCCTGCATACCTTTGATAAATATTTTGTCAGGCAGGCTGAAATGGCTGGCAGAATACCAGTTATCCTGAAAATTAAAATTAGCCTTAACCATGTCAAAACCAAAAGAATCAGCCGATACGCCGCTGATGAAGCAATACAATGCCATCAAAGTGCGGTACCCGGATGCGTTGCTGCTTTTCAGGGTCGGCGATTTTTATGAAACTTTCGGGGAGGATGCCATCCGTACCTCCAATATCTTGGGCATCGTACTGACCCGCAGGGCCAACGGATCGGGCACCTACATGGAACTGGCAGGATTTCCGCATCATTCGCTTGACCTGTATCTCCCCAAACTGGTTAAGGCGGGATTAAGAGTTGCAATCTGCGATCAGCTTGAAGACCCGAAACTGACGAAAACCATTGTCAAACGCGGCGTTACTGAATTGGTTACTCCCGGGGTTTCCTATCATGATAAAATCCTGGATCAGAAAGAAAATAATTTCCTGGCAGGCGTTCACCTGGAATCCAAGATTTCAGGAATCTCTTTCCTGGATGTCTCCACCGGGGAGTTTTACCTGGCCCAGGGAAGTTTCGACTATATCGACAAACTGATCCAGAGTTTCCGGCCCAGTGAGGTTATCATCCAGAAGAATAAAAGACAGGAATTTACGGAACTTTTCGGGAGTAAATTTTATATCTCGACCTTCGACGACTGGGTTTTCACACCAGATTTCACAAACGACCTTTTGCTGAAACACTTCGGAACGGCATCCCTGAAGGGGTTTGGCGTTGAAAATCTCGAGATGGGCGTGATTGCTGCGGGAGCAGCACTGCATTACCTTGCCGAAACGCAGCACGACAAGGTCAAACACATCTGCAAGCTGAGCCGAATCGAAGAGGATCATTACCTCTGGCTTGACCGTTTTACCATCCGGAACCTCGAACTGCTGAATTCGGCGAATGAAAATGCCCGTACCCTGCTGGATGTCCTTGACCAGACGGTCTCCCCGATGGGTTCCCGCCAGTTGCGGCGATGGATCATCCTCCCGCTGAAAAACCGGCAGCCCATCGGGGAACGGCTGGATGCCGTTGAATTCTTTACCCGGCACGATGATACCACCGGGAAAATCAGGCATCACTTTCAGCAAATCGGCGACCTTGAACGATTGATTTCGAAAGTGGCCGTCGCCCGTGTGAATCCGCGTGAGATGATCTATCTGAAGAGATCGCTGGATGCCATTGAAGCAGTCAAGGAGATGTGCGCCTCCTCATCGAACGAGGGATTACAGAAAATCGGCGACCAGCTGAATGTCTGCAACCTGGTCCGCGAGCGGATCGAAAGGGAGATAAACCCCGATCCGCCTGCTCTGGCCATTAAGGGAAATATCATCCGGGAAGGCCTTCATGCCGAACTCGATGAACTCAGGAAGATGGCCTATTCCGGCAAAGATTACCTGGTCCAGATCCAGCAGCGTGAAATCGAACGAACCGGCATTACCTCACTGAAAATTGGCTATACCAATGTTTTCGGCTATTACCTGGAAGTCACCAATTCACATAAGGAGAAGGTCCCGCAGGAGTGGCAGAGAAAGCAAACCCTGGTCAACGCGGAACGTTATATCACCGAGGAGCTGAAGATCTACGAAGAGAAGATCCTGACTGCGGAGGAGAAGATGATTGAAATCGAGTTGAAGCTGTATAACGACCTTATCCTTTTCCTGGCCGATTATATCCAGCCGATCCAGCTCAACGCCTCCCTGATCGCGCGCCTGGATGTGCTGGTTTCATTTGCCGCAGGGGCGGTGAAATATCATTATGTCAGGCCTGAACTGAACGACACTTTTGTGCTGGATATCAAAAACGGGCGTCACCCGGTGATTGAACGGCAGATGAAACCCGGCGAGCAGTATATCGCCAACGATGTATTTCTCGACGACCGGTCGCAGCAGGTGATCATCCTTACCGGCCCCAATATGTCGGGTAAGTCGGCCCTGCTCCGGCAAACCGCGCTGATCGTACTGATGGCCCAGATGGGGAGTTTTGTCCCGGCCGACAGCGCCGTACTGGGGATCACCGACAAGGTTTTTACGCGGGTGGGCGCCTCCGACAATATCTCCTCCGGCGAGTCGACCTTTATGGTGGAGATGAACGAAACAGCCAGCATTCTCAACAATATCTCAAACCGCAGCCTGATCCTGCTCGACGAAATCGGGCGTGGCACCTCCACCTACGATGGGATCAGCATAGCCTGGGCCATCGCCGAATTCCTGCACCAGCACCCGCTGTTCAAACCGAAGGTGCTTTTTGCAACCCACTATCATGAGTTAAACGAAATGGCCGGACTGATGCCCCGCATCAAAAACTGGCATGTTGCCGTGAAGGAGATCCAGAACAAGGTTATATTCTTGCGGAAGCTTCATCCGGGAGGCAGCGAACACAGTTTCGGCATCCACGTGGCCAGGATGGCAGGAATGCCTGCGACAGTACTGCAAAGGGCCGACGAAATGCTGCACCAGCTGGAGGAGAGCCATAATGCCGAGGGACTGGGGAAACAGATGCCCGGCATCGGGGCCGGCAAAACAGGGAAGCAGCATTCAGGCAGGAAAACATCCGCGGGGTCGCGGCTCGCCGACCTGGCTTCGGGCATGCAGCTAAGCTTTATCCAGCTTGATGATCCGCTCCTGCAACAAATCAAGGAAGACATCCTCAATACCGAAATTAACACCCTGACGCCGGTTGAAGCGCTGATGAAATTGAATGAGATTAAAAAATTGCTTGAAAAAAAGTAGGAGAATGGAATTTTTTTATACATTTGCAAACTCAAAATTACAACATACCATGCGAAAGTAGCTCAGCTGGTAGAGCACGACCTTGCCAAGGTCGGGGTCGCGGGTCCGAATCCCGTCTTTCGCTCCAGCTCAAACCCTCTTTCCATTGAGGGTTTTTTTTGCCCTGGTGGTGGAACTGGTAGACACGCAGGACTTAAAATCCTGTGACTTCGCGGTCGTGCGGGTTCAAGTCCCGCCCGGGGTACTTTTTAAGCTGAAAACCCGCGTCAATCGCGGGTTTTTCATTTCAGGTAGCCAAATAGGTACCCAAAATATTTTTAAACCCCTTTGCATATTAAATGGCCGGGAATTTTCTTCCATCCGGCGTTTTTTGTTTTTGACATTTCATCATAGATGCTCCCGTTCAAGCAGGAAACGAGATGCAATTGCAGTCATTGTTAATTTAATGACAATTGTTTCAAATCCTATTACTGATTATCAATTAGATAATAGAATGATATAATTTGAACAAAACGTATTTGTCAGATAATCAAATGGGTACCATAAACGGATGTTTTCCGAAACTTATCAGTTAGGTACGTTAATGGAATTTCAATCTCTGGAATTTCATCGACAGTTCAAGATTCCTCTAGAAACTATCTTTAATGATATGTTACAAAGTTGAAAACAGGAACTCCTTTAAATCCTGTTCAAATCTAGAGATTTAGGAGTTGTTCGTTTCTGTATGTGCCGCAACTTTTTCTTGCGTCAAGCCATGTTCCCGCCTGACCTGTTGAATTGCAGCCCCAGAAGTGAGTTAATTCTTGACGATTTTCTCAATTTGGAAGTTATTTTGATACTGCAATTTCAAGCAATACATACCAGGAAAAAAATTGCTAATGTTTAACTCTGTGATTCGTTCATGACATTGTCTATGATAAACCATCTGACCGATACTGTTAAATATTAATATATTGTATGTTAAATCAGGCAATTTAGATTCAATATTAAGCTTCTCCTGTGCCGGATTGGGATAGATAGTAAATACCTTATTTGTTATAAGGTGACCATTGATTCCAACTCCGGGATTATAATTTGTTTTAAGAATAGTTCCACAAGAGCCTACAATATATCCAGAATCAACTGATGGGAAATAAACTGACAATAAGGGATTTGAGGTGGCCGATTGTAGTTCATTCCAGAACGAACCTGAATTATTTGTTTTTAGTATTATTCCGCCATCACCAACAGCATATCCAGTTGCTAAATTGCTCATAAATATACCAAAAATGGAACTTAAGGTGTTACTTGGACTTTCTGACCAATTGAGTCCGCCATTGGTTGTTTTGAGAATTGTACCATAGCTGCCGGCAACAAATCCATGATTTACGTCAGTGAAAGAAACACAATTGATATCCTGTGTTGTATTGGTGTTCAGGTTAGTCCAGGATATCCCTCCATTAACTGTTTTAACTACTTTTCCATGTGCGCTTACTGCATATCCGGTGTCCGCATTATTGAAGAAAATTCCTTTAATATCCAATGCAATCCCTGAAACCTGGCGGGTCCAGGTCAATCCACCGTTTGTAGTTTTCAAAATTGCTCCCAGCCTCCCTGCAACATAACCTGTATCCTGGGAAAGAAAAAAGACTGTCAATAAGGTATCTTGCGGGCATGTGGATAACGATATCCAATTATCCCCACCATCAGTTGTTTTTAACATTACTCCATTCAATCCAACCGCATAACCAGTATTTTGATTTGCAAAATGGACAGACAGCAATGAATGGGAACTAGTATGTGTAGTATCCCAGGTTAAACCGGCATCGACTGTTCTTACAATAATCCCGTTATAACCTACAACATATCCCCTCTCAAGAGATGTAAAATACACTGAAGTTAAGGGGTTTAGTGTTCCGTTTGTAAGGTTCTCCCAATTATTTCCTCCATTGGTCGTTTTTAAAATGACACCACAAGTTCCTACGGCCATAGCAACGTAACTATTTGTACAAAAAACACTTGCTAACGAGTTCATAGAAAAAGAAACCTGTTGAATCCAAGTGTTACCTGAATCTATAGTCTTAAGAATTTCTCCTGATTGAGTCGTGACATATCCTGTATTTGTATCAGAAAAACGGACTGCTGTGAAAAAATAATTGCTCCCGGGACTCACATTGGTCCATGTAGTACCTGCATCAATTGTTTTTAAAAATGTTCCGTAATCCCCTGCTGCAAATCCAACTTCGTTATTGATAAAATAAACCGATCGAATACAGTTTATTGTTCCGGAGTTGCGTGTTGTCCATGTCCCTCCTCCATTAGTTGTTCTCATGATTGAACCTAAATAACCCACTGCAAATCCTGTGTCCTGATTCGGAAAAAAAACGGAATACAAATCTTGATTCCCGGCATCAACCATGGTCCATGTGGAACCACCATCGTTAGTTTGAAGTATTTTCCCCCATAAAGTGGACGCATAGCCCGTATTCACATTCGTAAAATAAATAGATGAAATATTCCAAGCCGTTGCCGTGAATTGCTGAGTCCAAATCTGTCCGCCATTTTCAGTTTTCAGGATCAGGCCTTCATCCCCGGCAATGTAACCATTGTTCTCAGTAATAAAAAATACTGAATTAAGACATTTTGTCGTCCCGGTATTCTCGGCTGTCCAGTTTACTCCACCATCTATAGATTTAAAGAGTGTACCATGTTCCCCAACGATAAAGCCTACGTGCGATGTCACGAAACAGATACTTGTCAGCATGTTACCTTGTGGAACAGGATTGATCCAATTCCAGTTTTGTGCATGTGTAATATTAACGATGGAGAGAATGACAAATAAATAAATGTATTTCATAATATCTTATTCTATAACAATAAATTGACTTATGTATGACCGGAAAGTAGTGCGATTTTTTTTGGGGTTATAATAAGTGAACATGCTTTTGAATGCCGTAAAAACCAACTAAAAATCCGAAAAGATCTCTATAATTCAACTTGGAAGAGATTTTGTATTGTCTTTCAAATGTAATGCATATTTTTTTATCAGTTAAAAGAAATGCGGTTGTTTACGACCATAAAAAAAGCGGTCAGGCCTGAGCCTGACCGCCGGATCACTTGATGGAACCACTTGGTTAGAAAGTGATCTTGTTCTCTACATCGGTGATGCTTGCATCGAACGATGATTTGAGAAAGTCGATGACCTTCTTGATCCCCGGAGTGAAGCTGGTGGTGAAGACGTTCCCATCCGAATCGTTGAGCCTCATGGAACAGTTGAAATCGTTGGAGGAAATCTGGAACCGTTCCAGCTCCGAGCGGGTCTGGACCAGTTTCGCCCTTTTTTCGACGACCAGCTGCAGGTTTTCGACCTTGAGGATTTTTTCCATCATGGTCATTTCCCGCCTGGGTTCAGGAGCAGGGATGACAGGCGTTTCCGGTTCAATCTGCTGGATCGGTTTCATCACCTCTGCGGTGTTCCCTTCCGGATTGAGAACCGATTTCGCTGCAGCAAGAACTGCGTTTTCTTCTTTTGATGCTCCGCCATTGGTCGGTTTCATTACGGGTGCTGTAATCTTTGTCATTGTTTTTCGCTGCTGCCCTGCAGACTTTTTTAGGCATCTGGCTCGCCTGGGTTTAAGAAAAAATTTATGCCCCGGTAAAAAACGGAATGAAAATTTTAAGCAAGAGTTCGGGTCAGATTTTCCCTTCAAAATCTGAATGAACCCAACGGGTGACGGTGCCTTCAGGCGGTCACTCTTAGCGAAAAAGATTTTCATGAGTTTAACTTTGCAACCAATTTTGAGTAATAGTGCGCTGGCTTTTTGGTTGCTTTTTTCTTCAAAAAGCACCCCGTGAATACTGAGCGACAGTGGAAGTATCCTGTGGTTTTCTTTTTGCCGGTCTTTTTCTTTGACCTGCCTGATTCAAAGAAAAAGGGCACGATCATTTACGACCATAAAAAAAGGCTGATCCCGGATGGTCAGCCTCGTTTCATCAGGCGGTTGATTTAGAAAGGGATGT
>CAIYQH010000245.1 GCA_903928285.1 uncultured Bacteroidales bacterium | reverse complement strand
TTATAAAAATCACAGGCAGCGGAATAGTTGTTGCCGATCTCCCCGTAGGTAAAAAAGCCTGCCAGGGGGATATTCCATTTGGCCCATGCATCGTCGATCTCCTCCGAGATCGCGGGTCCCAATGCGCTGTGCCGGGCCATACAGGAGAACAGGATTAACACATCCGCCCTGGGATGTGTCTTGTAAAACTCTTCCACCTTGTTTTTGGTGTAATCGATGACCTCAAAACCGGGTGAACTTGAAAATGAGACCACCGATCCTTCCGGAACAGAACCTGCAAAGATCAGCGACCGTTTCTCCCTGTCTACATTGATAACGGCTCTCAGCACATCCTGTTTGCCCGGCTTTTTGATCATCAGCGGATATTCAATTCCTATTTCGGGAAGATCCTCATCCTTGACACTCAGGTAGTCCTTATATACGTCAAGGGCCGGGGCGTTATCGATGGTATAGACGATGTTCCCTGCCGAATGGGTGATGAGTTTGTCGGCTCCAATGCCAACCCATCCACTGGTGGCGATGCCGTTTATATCGTAATGGTTAAGGTCGAGGGCAAGGGCAACCGCCCCATGATTCAATACAGTGCCTGACGAGAAAACAACTGTCTCATTAAACCGGGCATCGTCGCCGGCCAAACCGCCGAACATCCTGATCCCCTCGCCGGTGGTATGCTGGATGCCGCGCACCAGCTGTTCCCCGTCGGTATCCAGGCCACTGGCAAGAATAAACAATGCTGGATTTGCGAACGTTCCTGACGACCATTCCCCGATAGCAGAGCCCAGTTCAAAGGAGCCGGTTCCATGTCCGTCAAATTGTCTGAGTCCGTAAGTTCCGGGCGCAAGGTCGAGTAACAGACATACCAGGGCGCCTTCTGTGATGATCTGTTCACCGTTGTCATACAGAAATTCGCCACAGGAACTGCAGCCAAAAACCTGGATGTTTCTGGCCTTAAGAAATGAACCAATTGCCGCCAGGTCAAGGTCGACTGATGCAAAAACCATGGCCACCGTAGGGAGGAACCCATCGCCGGTTGCCGTGAGGAAAGATTGCTGAAATCCTTTAACGGAATCAGTATGAAGTGTTTTTAACCGCATTGTCTGGAATTTAATACGCTCAATTTCATTCAAAGATACAATATTCCATTAATCCAAAAAAAGCCCGGGACATTTTTATTCCCCTTCTCAGCCCTGCCATGAAAAATACCTGTCATGACAACCGCTATCTGCTTATTTTAATGCACTTATAACCTCATCCTTCAGCTTGGATCTGAATTTCACAGGGTTGCTGAGGCCAAATGAAAAAGCAAATTCCGTCAGGTCAGTTTTCACCTCCTTACCCTTTTCTGTTTTCACAAGATACAGGGCCTGGGCATTGATATTGAACCGGGCGACTGTTTTTGAATTTCCCTTATCATCCGTGTTTAAAATCAGCATTTTGACAGTTCCATCCTTGATGTTTTTAGCAAAATCTGATTGCATCAGCTTGCGGATATTCTCTTCGATTGACTGATCGATGGGACAGCGTTCAGTAGGGTGGAAATAGTAGACTATTACCGGGGGCTTGCTGCCGGGAGCAGGTTTTATTTGTGCCTGGA
Organism: uncultured Bacteroidales bacterium; assembly: GCA_903928285.1. GTDB lineage: Bacteria > Bacteroidota > Bacteroidia > Bacteroidales > FEN-979 > CAIVAT01. The sequence goes on along the minus strand of CAIYQH010000245.1, from coordinate 4,768 downwards.
CCAATCCAGCCTGGGCCGAAACGATAAGGAAAAAAAGGAACTTCAGTGTCTTGCTCATGCGTGGAGTTATCGGTATTGCGTGGAGAAATTGTAAAAAACCTTTACAAAGATAAGAACGGATCAATAGGAATTTCCATTGGGAACGGAATTTCGGATATCAGATTTTCAGATTTCAGATTTCGCATTTAAATTTTCACATCTCACATTCAATAACTTATCAACAAACCAATCACTTATACATGAAATGTCAAAGGTCAAATGTGACATGTCAAATGCGAAATGCGAAATGCGAAATGTGTGCTTTTCAGGCTGGAATTCAGCTTGATCCAGGATTTCAGGTCCCGGAAAAAAATAAAATAAAAAACCCTTTGAAAATCCTGATTAACAGAATTTTCAAAAGGTTTGTGCGGAGAGACTGGGATTCGAACCCAGGGTACACTTTTGGCGTACACACACTTTCCAGGCGTGCTCCTTCGACCACTCGGACACCTCTCCAGGTATCGGCGAAACGTTGCACCGGCGCGTCGGCGAAACAGTTGCTTATGACAGCCTATACAGAATTTCGGGTTGCAAAGTTAGGAATATTATTGACACTTCAAATAGTCATTTCACCGCGAAGCGAAGTTTGAAGGAGTTGTTTCACACTTTCGGCAGAATAACCGCAGCCAAGCAGGTACATCAGCTTGGTAACGGCCGATTCGGTGGTGATGTCAGAACCGCCGACAACGCCGATTTTGCTCAGCCCGGCGCTGGTTTCGTATTTGCCCATATCCACGGCGCCACCTTTGCACTGGGTCACGTTAAATACGATGATGCCACGGTTGACGGCATCGCGGAGCTGGTCGAGAAACCAGGGAATCGTGGGGGCATTGCCGGCGCCGAAGGTTTCAAGGATCACTGCTTTCAGCCCTTTTGCCTGCAAAATGGATTCTACTACACCGGGGGATATCCCCGGGAACAATTTCAGGATGGCGATATTCTCATCCAGCACCTTGAGCACCCTCAGCTTCTTAAAATTGGGTTTCATGATCAGGTTATGGTGATATTTAATATGTACGCCAACCTCTCCCAGCAAAGGGTAGTTGCCGGAGACAAATGCTTTAAAATTCTCGGCATTGAGCTTGCTGGTGCGGTTTCCCCGGTAGAGCTTGTTCTCAAAACAGATCGCCACCTCCGGAACAACCGGTGTGTCAACCTCTTTGGCTGCCGCAATTTCAATGGAGTTGATGAAATTTTCCCGTCCGTCGGTACGCACCATCCCGATAGGCAGCTGTGATCCTGTAAAGATGACAGGTTTATTCAGGTTTTCAAGCATGAAGCTGAGGGCCGACGCGGTATAGGCCATGGTATCGGAACCATGGAGCACCACAAAACCATCGTAATCTTCATATTTCTCCTCGATCACCGTGGCCAGGTGGATCCAGAAGGAGGGATTCATGTTTGAGGAGTCGAGCAAGGGTTCGAAGGTATAAAAATCGATCCTGCAGTTGAAGTTTTCAAGCACCGGCAGGTACTTGTAAAGAATATCAAACGTCAGCGGACTCAGGGTCATGGTTTTCGGATCCTGGACCATGCCGATGGTGCCTCCTGTGTAAATTACGAGAATACTGGTCTGACCTATCATACGTTCATTTCAAAATGCAAAATTACAATTAAAACATCTTTTTCAACCTACCCCAAACAACTTCAGCGCATTCGCGGTTGTGATTACCGCAACTTCCGCCACTGTCATATGTTTAAATTCCGCCATCTTCTGCGCTATCAGCGGGATATAGGAGGGTTCATTACGTTTGCCGCGGTGCGGAACGGGGGGTAACCAGGGGGCGTCGGTTTCAAGCAGCAGGTATTGCGATGGGGTGTTTTCGACCACTGCCTGCAATCCCGAATTTTTATAGGTGAGCACCCCGCCGATTCCCAGGAGAAATCCCAGGCCTGTGGCCTGTTTTGCCTGTTCGGTATTGCCGCTGAAGCAGTGAAAAACGCCCCGGAGCCTGTCGTCATGGCGGGCGGCAAGGATCCCAAGGGCAATCTCCATCGAATTCCGGGTATGGATCACTACGGGAAGGTCATATTTCACGGCAAGATCAAGCTGATCGTTGAAGACAGCCGTTTGTTCCGCCTCAAAGGTTTTATCCCAGTAGAGATCGATCCCTACCTCCCCGATGGCATAATATTTAATTTCAGGGTTTGCCAGATGAGCAGCAACCAGAGCCAGTTCATCCCTGTGGTTTTCCTTAACCGATGTGGGATGAAGCCCCATCATCGCAAAACAGTTCTCCGGGTATCTTTTCACCACCCTGATCATCGGCTCATGGTATCCGGAATCGATGGCGGGCAGAAACATTTTTGTGACCCCGTTTACAATGGCGCGGGAAATCACGGCTTCAAGGTCGTCATTGAACTCAGCCGCATAGAGATGGGTATGGGTGTCGGTAAATTCCAGGCTCCCCTGGTGCAGGACACCGGATTCAACGCGTTCCATACTCAAGGGTTAAATATTGTTAAAGGTCCTCTGTAAAAAAGTTACAATCGGATCTGTTTCGATGTCGTTCATGCACCTGAAATGTCCTTTCGGGCACTGCGGGAACCCCAGTTTGCTGCAAGGCCGGCAATGCAAGCCTTTCACCTCGGCAATCAGCGAATCGGCCCGGAGTTCTTCAGGAAGGTAGGGGTACATGCCAAAGGCGGGAATGGTATTGCCCCAAACCGAAACGATCGGTTTCTTAAAGGCAGCGGCAATATGCATCAGCCCGGTATCATTGGTAAGAACAGATTTTGCCTGCCGGATCAGCGAGGCCGACTGGTTGATATTGAACATGCCGCAAGCGTTGAACACCAGTGGGCCTGTGGCGCTTTCAATTTCCGCACCGCGCTCCATATCTTCCTTTCCCCCCAGCAGGATCACCGGTAAATTGAGGTTTCTGCAAACGCTGATAACCTTTTCGGCCGGGAAAATCTTGGTCTGGTGCTTTCCCCCGACCACGATGGCGATATAGCCCTTGTGCAGGAATTCCGGCAAACCGGCAGGATCAACCTCATCCCCGGTGGCGATAAAGTAATCGAGCCCCTTTCCGTCATTATTGATGTGAAGCGGTGCTGTTGCCTTAAAATAGCGTTCCACAAGGTGAATATCGGGCAAACAGTTTATTTTAAACCTGACGGTTAGCCATTTACGAAAGTTAAGTTTGGAAAAGGTGGCCGATTTAACACCCAGTTGGGTTATCACATAAGTTGACCGGTAGTTTTTATGCAGGTCGACGATAAAGTGAAAACCCTGCGATTTCAATTCCGGGATCACATCCCCGAAATTGTGATCATACTGCCATACCCTGGTAATGTAAGGATTTCCACGGAGGATCGGTTCAAACTGCTTTTTGGTAAGAAAATGAATTTCAGCCCCGCGCACCTGGTTCTTCAAACACCTGACAACCGCACTGGTCAGCACGATGTCGCCGATTGAACTGAAGCGGATTACAAGAACCTTTTTAAGCGGCGGAAGCATGATGTTCGCTGTTTAGCTGACTGCCTGCAATTACCTGATAAACGGATTATTATCCTTCTCATACCCGATCGATGTTTCGGGACCATGACCGGGATAAACCACCGTTTCGTCAGGCAGGGTAAATAATTTGGTTTTAATACTCACCATCAGTTGGTCGAAATCGCCGGTTGGCAGGTCGGTGCGGCCAATGGTATCGCGGAAAAGAACATCTCCGGTAATGACAAACCCCTGCATTTCGTTATAAAAGCAAACACTTCCTTCGGCATGACCGGGGGTAAAAAGAACCTTTAGTTCAGAATTCCCCCACTGAACCATTTCGTTTGCCACCAGGAACCTTTTTGCATCAGGTACCTGGTTGATGCCATATCCGAAAGAGGCGCCAATTTCCTTCAACGTATCAAAAAATGCAACAGAATTTTTATGATATTCAGGATAGACATCATACGTTCGGGCAATAAAATCATTTCCAAGCACATGATCAACGTGACAGTGGGTATTCAGGTTACGGACAAGGGTAAGCTTGTTCTTCGAGATAAAATCCTTCAGCGCCTCCTCTTCCTGTGGTTCGTAACAGGCTGCATCGATCACGATACATTCACCTGATTCGTCGTACAGCAAATAGGTATTGACCATAAAGGAGTTAAAGATAAATTTTGCAATATTAACCATGCAGTTCGTATTTTTTTGCAGTTAATGCAAAGATATGAAAATGCTGCTAACCAGCTGTCACAATGAAAATAATCGTACCTTTACGGTTCCAATTGAATTTCCTTGTATAACTTTATATGGCGAAGGATGCATACGTGAGCGAAAGTTTAAAAAGCTGGACGGTAGCGTGTTGTATCCTGTGTTGCATCCTCCTTTTTTCCGTTGGCAGCCGGGCCCAGTTTTACAATGGCTCTCAGATGACCTTCGGGAAGAACAGGGTTCAGTATTCCAATTTCCTCTGGCTCTATTTCAGGTTTGAAAAGTTCGACACCTATTATTATCTCAACGGCAGGGAACTGGCGCTTTATACTGCTGAATATGCTGACAAGCATATGAAGGAGATTGAACTTGACCTGCAATCGAACATCGAGGAGAAGGTCCAGTTTATCATCTTCAACAATCTTTCTGACCTCAAACAAAGCAATATCGGTCTTTTTGGCGACTGGGACTATTACAATACAGGTGGGGTGACAAGGATTATCGGAGGAAGGGTGCTTCTTTTCTTTGACGGGAATTATGAACATTTTGACCGGCAGATCCGTGCCGGAATTGCCCAGG
>CAIYQH010000244.1 GCA_903928285.1 uncultured Bacteroidales bacterium | reverse complement strand
TGCCCGGTATTGAAGATCAACACCTCAATTTCGTTTGACCCAAACCCTGCAGGAATGGTAATGGCCGATTCAACCTTCACCCATCCCGTCGAATCACGGGCAACAATGTTTTCCTGTATAAAATTCGAGATTTTGTGTTTGAAACTGCTGATCATTTTTATCCCGGCACCACTGTTTTCAGGATATCTCCAGACGCTTACCACAAGCTTTTCGCAATGATGAAAATCCTTTAAACCTGTTTTTATCCAGGAATCCTTCGCACTGGTAAGCATCAGGGACCCATTACCCGAATGTTTCCGGGAGGTCGAAAGACTCCCCGAAAATCCAAACCTGTTCAGGGAATCGGTGCTGTAAAAGTACTTGTTGTCAGGCGTTACCGTCTCGGCGTTACACCGGATAACCTTTTCATGGTGGTAAGGCTTCCTGGAAAGGGCATTTAAACTGTTTTTCCGCATGGGTTGAAAGGAGAAATAGGGAAAGATCTTTTCCGTACAATAACATTCCATCGTATCAAAAGTAACGCGGTACTGGTCATCTTCAATAAAATACCAGCTCTTTGAATAAATGGTAGCCGGAAACCTTTGTAGTGCGGACTCCGAATACCATCCGTTAAATTCAAAACCTCCGTCGATCGCTGCAGGAGTGGCCTTTTTTTCAGTCATCAGGTAGCTGGTTGCTTCCCAACGGGCTCTGCCCCACGAATAATAGTCAAAGGTGCCTGCAAAACTGGCCATGGCTATTGCCGTGACGAATGCCAGAGAAAGGAATTTCATTTTCCTGGGAATGGTAACAGCCTCGGATGGGATGACGATCGCAAGGATAAAGGGATAAACCGGTAAATAATAACGGTCAAACAGCAAATTGTTGAACAGCAGGAAAATTGAATACAACAACAGGAACAATACAAATGTTAAATATATCAAATCCTTCGGAGTTGCCTGTTTCCTGACTGCCAGATAAAATATGTTTCCAAGGTTGCGGGTTAATTTCAGGAAAAAGGGAACGATGGATAACAGGATGATCATATTAATCAGGTTGATGATATCCTTTGGCAGTTTTGAATAATTTTCGGCCCCTGTATAGGTGTCCTTTAATAATTTTGGTCCAATTCCCAGGTTATAGACGACATTTTCGACAGGTATTTGGTAAAATTTATTGTTAATATAAACCAGCAGAATGCCGGTGGCTGAAAATGTTATGATCTTTAAGTTCAGAGATGTAGAATGCCATAAGCCTGAGAATCCATAAAGGGATAATGGAAATGCTATGGCAAGGATATAAAACACCACCAGTCCTAATCTTTCCCACAAATAATAGGTAAAACCATCCGCCATGTTCTGAAAGATAACCGTACTCTTGCCAAAATCGGGGGGAATCTGCTGGTTTGTCCCGAGCCAGAACATAAACAGGGTCAGTGCTGCCTGTGTAAGGATGAAGGGAGTGAAACTGAGAACCGTGTTTTTGACTGAAATTTTCGATTTCAATAAAAGAACGGGGATGAAGGCTATCGGAAGGAGCAGGCCAATCTGCCTGATCAGTACTGCACAAACACAGAAAACAACGGAAATCGCCAGGTTAATGTATTTATCAGACAGCAGGAACTTCTGGAAAAAAAGGGCGGCGAGAATGATGATGGAGGTGAAACTCACCTCGGTCATAAACGTTGCAGATAACGAGAAATAAAAGGGGTTAAATGCCAGCAATAATAAGGACAAGATGATAGCGAACCTGTTTTCCGTAAGGTTTCTGAACAGGCTGTATCCTGCATAGATCCCGGTCACACCTAAGACCATCATGGAAATCCTCAGAACAAAAAACGAAAAACCGAAGATTTTGCAGAACAGCGCTCCCCACAGGATATGAAACAAAAGCGTCATTGCAGGCCAGTTGTTGATAAAAAACCTGTTCTGTTCCAGTAACTGCTTTACAATTTTAGCATATGCCCAGTCGTCATTGGCGGGAAAATTGCCGAAGGGGAGCGCCCCCAGCAATGCCAGCAGCCAAAGCAGTGAGATTACAAGCGGAATAAGGATGTCTTTTTCCTGAAAATATTTAAGTGCTTTAATCATCGGATACAGTATGGCCCTTTTCACTCCATTGTCCAGGAATTGACTTCCTGAAAATATGCATGATTTGGTTTATCAAACCACATCCCTGATAACAATTATTTACCCGGATGCCTTCAGGGTATGAATTATTTATTGAGAAATAAATATCCGGTGATCAGCCCCGGATCGAACAGAAAATTGAACAAAAGCGGTTTAGCTCAGGGATACCTGGTTTAAAAGCCCTTGCAAACCATCGAACCTTCAAAATAGGGGCCAAAATTAGTGATTTATTTTTACTAACGGCTGTTT
>CAIYQH010000243.1 GCA_903928285.1 uncultured Bacteroidales bacterium | reverse complement strand
CATTTCAGTTTCCAATGGCCAGCTAAATTACAACATCAAATTCAAGATCAACGGGCTGAAGGATACCACCTGCCTGATCGCCTATTATTACAGTAATGGCACCTATATCAAGGATACCCTGAAGGTGGATCATTTCGGAAGGTGCAGCTATAAGTCGGATTCCCTTCCAAGGGGACTTTATGCCCTGGTTATCACGGATAAAAACTATTTTGATTTCGTTGTGAACAACGATCATAAATTTTCGATTGAAACCACTGTCACTTCGCCCTCCAGCCACATGGTATTCAAAAACTCGCCTGAGAATGATCTTTTCATGAATTACCTGCTGAAGACCCGTGAAAAGTTTGACAGGATGAATGACCTTGAGAGCCTGATGAAGCCTTTTACCAAAAAAGATTCGGCGATGACCTATGCAAACAGGCAGGATTCCATTGCAGCAGCAAAACGAAAGCATGATACGCTTACCTATTTTTCAAAAAAGGTGGATTCGATCAACAAGGAGCTGATTGCCTACCGTCTAAGTCTTGTAAAGCAATACCCGGAATCTTTCACAGCATTGATGATCAACACCATGAAAGAACCTGATATCCCGGAGATTCCTGTTTTGGCCAATGGCAGAAAAGACTCAACCTTCGCCTACCGTTATTACAAATCACATTACTGGGAGGACTGCACCTTTACCGATGACAGGGTTTTACGTACCCCTGTGTTTCACAATAAGTTAAAGAAATATTTCGATGAGATCGTTATCCAGGATACCGATACCATCATGCGTGAAGCGGATCTGCTGATCGAAAAAGCGCGACCAAACAAGGAGATGTTCAAATACCTGGTCTGGTTTACCACCTACCATTATGAAAATTCGGAGATCATGGGTTTCGACAAAATCTTCGTTCATGTTGTCGATAAATATTATGTAACCGGCCAGACAACCTGGATCACCAAAGATATCAATGAAAAGGTGATTAAAAAGGCGAACAAGCTCCGTCCGATCCTGATCGGAGAGAAGGCGCCGAACATGATCATGCAGGATACAACCATGCAGCTGGTATCCCTTCAAAATATCCGGACTAAATTTCTGATGATCCTGTTCTGGGACCCGGATTGCGGCCATTGCCAGAAGGAGATCCCCGTCATTAAGGAGTTTTACGAGCTCAATAAATCAAAATACGGGCTGGAGATTTTTGCAGTCTGTACCGACAGTACCGTTGTGAAATGGAAAAAGGGAATTAAAAAATTCAAGATGGACTGGATCAATGTGGATGGTCCGCGCACACTGACAGGGGATTTTCATGCTTCGTACGATATCATCTCCACGCCGGTCATTTACCTGCTTGATGAGAATAAGAAGATCATCGCCAAACACCTCTCAGCCGAAAAGATCGGGTTATTCCTCGATAATTATATCAAGAGTCTCAAGCGGAAAGAAAAAAACTGACAAGGCCGCCAGGCTGAGGGTGATAAAAAAAGAGGACGACCTTTTGGGACGCCCTCTTTTTTTTTCGAAACCTGAAAATATCTAACTGTTCAGCGCTTCAACGACAGCCTTGAAGGCTTCCGGGTGGTTCATGGCTAAATCGGCAAGGGTCTTCCGGTTGAGTGTGATATTGCTCTCGGCAAGTTTCCCGATGAATACCGAATAGGAAAGTCCGTAAGGACGAACCCCTGCATTGATACGGGTGATCCACAATCCGCGGAAGGTTCTTTTCTTGGTGCGCCTGTCGCGGTAGGCATAAACCAACCCCTTTTCTACTGAATTTTTCGCAACGGTCAGGACATTCTTTCTTCTTCCGAATTGTCCTTTGGCCCGTTTCAGGATTTTTTTCCTTCTCTCTCTCGAGGCGACTGAATTTACTGATCTTGGCATAATTTGTTGTTTTTTACGTTAGCGCCCCGTCTCCGGGAACTTTGTAGCTAACCGCAAGTTAAATAATGAAAAATTAACCCTGGAGCATCTCCTTTACATTAGCTTCATCGGCCTTGTGAACCGTCGTCGAATACGTAAGATTACGTTTTCTTTTGGTGGTCTTCTTGGTCAGGATGTGGCTTTTGTAAGCATGCTTCCTTTTGATTTTACCGGTTCCCGTAAGAGCGAATCTTTT
>CAIYQH010000242.1 GCA_903928285.1 uncultured Bacteroidales bacterium | reverse complement strand
TAACAGCCTGTTTGACCATGACAACCTGTCGTTCAGGATACACTTCCAGAATCAGAAGATACTGAGGGTGATGGAACCCGAAACTTTCGGTTTTCACGACTACCAGCTAAACAAAATGTTTGATATGCGGCACATTCCCGCCCATCCCTATCTCAACGACATTCCCGATCACTTCCACAGCTATGATGAATTGTTCATGCAACGGAACTATTTTCTCCATTTGCGGCACTCTGTCAATGAAGTCATCATCTTTAAAGCATCCAGGCTTTCCGAACAATTCGGCGTGAACCTTGCCTTCTCTTATACCGACCTGGACCTTTATGATTTTCAGCAACATCTTCCAATCAACCTGAGAGCCAAAGGCACGCTCAAGGAATCGATGAAAGGCAAGGGAGTTACCAAGTATATCCACAAACAACTGGTAAAACCCATGCTGCCCGCTGCTGTAACAACCCGTGCAAAACAGGGGGGATTTTCACCGCTTGAAATCTTCTTTAACGATGCTCAGCGTCGCGCGAAAATCTATCGCTATATAGGGAATTCGGCGTTTGCCAAATCATTGAAAAACACAGGTTTCCTGGATGCATTTTTCAAACAGTACGAAACCCTGTCAACAGGCAAAAGTTACTGGTTCTGGTATAAACAGGTGAAATCCAATCAAATGCTGAACCTGCTGATTATTACTATCTGGTGGGATAAGGTTGTTGAAGGTAAAAAAACCGGAAAACTTTCTGATTTTTTAGCCTGACCTGTTAATTTTTCTTTACCATCTGGCCTGAGAACTGCTGTTTCCCGATCTGCACCGTATAGAGGTATATTCCTTCGGGCAAATTTTCCACATTCTCGGTGAGTGTATAACTCCCGGCTGAAGGGCACAGGCGCGACTGCTCGAATAGCTTTGCGCCCTGCAGGCTATAGATGCGGAGCACCACATCAGCCGGGAATTCGCACTGATATTTGATGGAGAATATTTTTACGACAGGATTCGGAAAGGGAGATTCTACAACTTTAGTCATTGGTTCCTTTTGGGTGATCCCGAGATAAGCGGGGTTGTATTCAAAGGCGCCAATATCATAACCATTCCCGTAAGGCCTTACATGATGATAAAAATCAAAGGAGACGTTGTGCGTTTCAGGGCTGGCGACATCAATCAGCGGCGAGCCGGGTAACAGGCTGTAATTGGATGCGGCAAACCGCACGCTATCCTGTGTCCTGGAAAACCAGTTGTTTTTCAGCGCTACCTGTGCCGAGGCATCCGGAATCATCACATAGGAGTCTTTCCCCCTGAATCCGGTGTTCCCGTGTTCATAATAGTCAAAATTTCCTGGATTGATGATGACGTTCGAGGCTATCAGGTTATTCCGGCTGACGATGCTGGAGAACCTTATCCCGTCTGACTTTGGATTAATAATATCATTAAAGAGGATGTAAAACGAGGAATCAGGCTGTACTGAAACATCCGAAACAAAGATTCCGTGTTTCATCTGGGTGGAATCTTCGGGTTTATATGTTTTACCAGCATTTACGATGATATTGTTGAAGATCCGGTAGCCCCCGAGCCCGTGACTTTCAATGCCGTCGCCCTTTCCGTTTGCAATATAGTTGTTGTAGCAATCGCATTTGGATCCTCCGCCCACCAATATTCCCGACATTTGAAACGGCACTTCATCCTGGCTGTCGTTAAGAATCAGGTTATCGAATACCTGGCAGTTGGCCGAGGCTGAACTTACCTGGATTCCATCCCAGCCAGCAAAACTGACGATGTTGTTGTAAATCTTCACGCCATCCAGCAGGGAGGGAAAAAGCAGGGTATCTCTGCCATTGCAGGTAACTACCTGTCCGGAGTACTTGCTGCTGCCAATGTACATGCCCTCATTGCCTGTTCCGAGAATATAGTTGTCATGGAGGATTGTGTTGTACTGGGTGAATTTGTCGCGGGTGCTGGTAAAGGAGCAGTCGGGGTCGGTTTTGGCATAAATTCCTGCAATGGGCACATTCTGGATATTGAGATGATCAATTTCGACATCAGAACTCATGTAGCCGATGCCGAGTCCGGTGCCGGCCAGCACGCGCTGAACCTTAAATCCATAGAAGTTGTCGATACTCCCGGTGCCCGAAAACCTGATGAACTGGCAGTCAGAGATCGAGATACCAAATTGATGATCGGTATCAATGATCACAACCCCGCCGATATTCATAAATATTACAGGCATCCCGTTCTCTCCGCGGAAATTCCGGATCAGGAGGTAATCGCGTGTTCCCGCTTCAAAAAACAGGGTATCACCTGGTTGGATCTGGTTGTAGGGTGAAACAGAAGCATCAACCAGGGTGGTTGTCAGTGCGACAACAATTTTAGATTTCTGCGGATTTGAAGTTGCTGCGGAAAGTGAACAGGAAAGTAGAACCACTGAGAGAAAGACCAGAGATATCCTCCGACTTGACCAGGTGTGTTTTGAATTAACCACGTTTGGCTCGCTCCCAGTTAACTGATTGAGAACCTTTCAGGTATCGTTTGAATCCCAGGAATACAGAGAGGTTCATAATGAAAAAATAGTAAGGAACAAACAGTAATTTAACACGGATCGCTCTGTTTTCAAGGTACCAGCCCAGCAGGGCTGAAAGGTAAAATAGCACCTGCAACCAGAATAAAATACTGTAAAACCCGGTACCGGCAATACCCTCATCCAGGGCTAAGATCAGCCCGATGATCAGCATAAACAGCAACGACAGGGGGGCCAGTGTCCATCGT
>CAIYQH010000241.1 GCA_903928285.1 uncultured Bacteroidales bacterium | reverse complement strand
AGGAATCGGGTGGTTTACCTATGAATCCCTGAAAAGGATTACAAAGCAACATCCCGAACATCACTTTTATTTCATTTTTGATCGTGAATATGATCCGGAATTTCTTTTTTCCGATAACATCACACCGATCATCCAGTATCCGCATGCACGGCATCCCGTGCTTTATTATGCCTGGTTTGAAATGGTGATCCCTAAACTGCTGGAAAGAATAAAACCCGACCTGTTCCTTTCTCCTGATGGTTTCCTGTCGCTGAAGACTCCCGTCAAATCCATGGCGGTCTTCCATGATCTGAATTTCGAACATTATCCCCAGGATATCCCCTTCTGGACCCGCCGGTATTACCGTCAGTATTTTCCGAAATATGCTGCCAAGGCAGTACGTATTGCAACCGTTTCAGGTTTTTCCAAAGACGATATCGTAAAGCAATATCATGTTGATCCCGGCAAGGTCGATGTGGTGTACGACGGAGCCAACGACGCCTATCACCCGCTTTCAAACGAGGAAAAGATAAGGGTCCGCGAAGAATTTACAGGGGGCCTTCCCTATTTTATTTTTATCGGTTCCCTTCATCCCAGGAAGAACCTGGCAAACCTGTTCCGGGCATTTGACCTGTTTAAAAAATCGAACCCGTCGGAGGTTAAACTGCTGATTGTCGGGGCAAAGAAATGGTGGACCCGGGAAATTGATATCGCCTACAACCGGATGGTCTTTTCTGATGATGTGATTTTCACCGGCAGGCTGAATATCGAAGAACTTGCGGGGGTGCTTGGCTCGGCCATCGCACTCACCTATGTATCCTATTTCGAGGGATTCGGCATCCCCATTGTTGAGGCATTCCGCTGCGATGTGCCGGTCATCACCTCCAATGTCACCTCCATGCCCGAAGTGGCAGGCGATGCGGCGATACTGGTGGATCCCTTTGATCCGGAATCCATCGAGGAGGCTCTGTATAAATCATACCAGTATGACAGTATCCGGCAGGAACTGATCATCAGGGGCCGCCGGCGAAAAGATATGTTCTCCTGGCAGCAAACTGCCGACCGGCTTTGGGAATCCATCGAAAAAGCCGCAAAATCCTGATCGCTATGAATATTCTTTTGCTTGGCTCGGGCGGCCGTGAACATGCACTGGCATGGAAACTCGCCCAAAGCCCCCTGTTGACAAAACTCTACATCGCCCCGGGAAATGCAGGAACTGCAAGCCTTGGAACCAACCTCCCGCTGCAGCCGACCGATTTCGGTGCTGTTAAAACAGCCGTGCTTGCCTACGCCATCTCCATGGTCGTTGTGGGCCCCGAAGATCCGCTGGTACAGGGAATCCATGATTTTTTCCTTTCTGATCCTGATTTAAAACAGGTACCGGTCATCGGCCCTGCCCGTAAGGCAGCCATGCTTGAGGGAAGCAAGGATTTCGCCAAGCAGTTCATGATCCGGCATGGAATCCCCACCGCATCCTACCGGACCTTCGACAGGTCAACGATCGACGAAGGGGTTGGATTCCTGCATTCTCTCAAACCTCCCTATGTCCTTAAGGCTGATGGCCTCGCTGCGGGAAAAGGGGTCATCATCTGCAAAACCAGGGAAGAAGCCATATCTGAGTTTACCTCCATGCTTACCGAAGAACGATTCGGAGCCGCTTCGCTCAAGGTAGTCATTGAGGAATTTTTATCCGGCATTGAATTATCGGTTTTTGTGCTGACCGACGGTAAAAACTACCTGATCCTGCCGGAAGCCAAGGATTATAAAAGAATTGGCGAGAACGATACGGGTCCGAACACGGGCGGGATGGGGTCCGTTTCACCCGTTCCCTTTGCCGATACACGATATATGCAGAAGGTTGAGAAACAGGTCATTCTGCCCACAATCCGGGGACTTGCCAAAGAAGAAATTGATTACAGAGGTTTTATTTTTTTCGGGTTGATCAGCGTGAAGGGGGATCCTTTCGTCATCGAATACAACTGCAGGCTGGGTGACCCGGAAACCGAATCGGTGATCCCGCGGCTGCAGAACGACCTGGTCGGTTTGTTCAGTGCGGTTGCCAGTCAGACCCTCTGCGATGAAACGATTTCAGTTGATCCCCGAACGGCGGCGACGGTCATGCTTGTTTCCAGGGGTTACCCGGGTCCCTATGAAAAAGGCAGGGTAATTACCGGAAGCGACGCCGTAACAGGGAGTCTGGTATTTCATGCCGGTACAACCTTCAGCAAAACCGGGATGGATATTATCTCGAACGGCGGAAGGGTGATCGCGGTTACCTCACTGGGGGCCACACAGGCGGAGGCCCTCGCTGAAACTTATAAAAATGCATCAAAGGTTGTGTTTGAGGGAAAGTGTTTCAGGAAGGATATCGGATTCGATCTGTAGGGTAAGACTTTGTCGGCATTTCCCGGTTTAATTAGTAGAAATACCGGTAATTGAAATTCATTCCATGTTTATACGGTTTTTTAAATCCAGCTTTTTTATCCAGTATGTCGTTATCGGACTGGTAGGGATCTGCCTGTGGCTCAGCGCCTTTATTGAGCCACCCGGAATGCCACTCCCTGAAGGACCTGTTCCGCTTTACGGCCTTGTCTTCCGCTTTTTTCATACGATGCCGCTTCTTGCATCAATTCTTGGCTTCTTGCTTGTCATGACCGAAACCTACTGGTTTACGACCATTCTCAGCCGGCATGAACTGGTCCTGAAAAACTCATCCCTTTCAGCCCTGGTATTCGTTGTTTTCATGAGTTTCCTGCCCGGGCAGCTCACCCTGAACCCCATCAACATCTCGTTGGGTTTTATGAGCCTGATCCTTTATCATCTGCTGATTTCCTTCAATAAGCCTGAACACCTTGACCGCATCTTTGCAGCAGGATTCTTTACCGCGCTTGCCAGTCTTTTCTACCTGCCCTTTCTGCTTTGGTTTGTGTTTGTGGTCGTCAGCTTCCTCATCTTCAGGGCCGGAAACCTGAGATCATGGATGGCAGCCCTGATCGGCCTGGTTACCCCGTTTCTTTACCTGGCAACCTGGTATTTCTGGCATAATGAACTCATCGCCCGCACCCAGGATTACATCTCCTTTTTCAGCCATATCCTGGTATATCCCAACCCGTTTCATACCGACTTCTGGATTCTGAGCGGATTTACCCTGTTACTCGCCTTCTGGGGAATCATCTTTTTCAGGAGCGGTCCGATTGAAAAAACAGTTGAGATCAGGGCCAAGACGAATATCCTGATGTGGACCCTCGTCTTTACCGCCATTTCCTTCACCTATGCCAGATCCATCGCGATCTTTCATCCCGCGCTCGCCATGCCGGCCATGGCGATGATCATCACCGGAACGCTGACCCGCCTGAAGAAAACCCGGATGGCTGAACTGATCCTGCTTATCTATTTTTTCGCCATTTTATTGAACAACCTGTTTATTCATGATTTTTTTTATCACTGATTCTTACCGGATGTGCCATGTTGTTAAGTCATTTCACCGATAACCTGGCAGAAGCAGGATGTGATGAAGCGGGGCGCGGATGCCTGGCAGGACCTGTCTTTGCAGCGGCCGTCATCCTGCCGCGTGACTTCCGGAATGAAATATTGAACGATTCGAAACAACTTAGCGAAAAACAACGCGACAACCTTCGTCCTGTTATTGAAAACAATGCCATAGCATGGGCAGTGGCCCATGTCGATGCTGAAACCATCGACAGGATCAACATCCTGAATGCATCCATCCATGCCATGCATCTTGCCATATCCCAGCTTGTAAAACAGCCCCAGTTTTGTATTATCGACGGAAACAGGTTCAAGCCCTACCCTGAAATTCCCCATCAATGCATTGTGAAAGGGGATGAAAAATATCTCTCTATTGCAGCTGCTTCGGTACTGGCAAAAACCCACAGGGATGACTTTATGAAAAAGATCCATGCCGAATATCCGCTCTATAACTGGGCACAGAACAAAGGATACCCGTCAAAACAACACCGTGATATCATCCTGCAATATGGATTTACACCCTATCACAGAAAGAGTTTCAGGGTGAAGGGTTGATAACTTCCTTTTCTGATTTCTTTATCAATTGCCAATTTAATATACCTTTGCGCCGGTTTTTTACAAGAAAAACCATACATGAGAAACCTCAGAATTCTTCTGATTGCCTTCGTTGTAGTCGTAGCTGTGACAGGAATTTCCTGGCTCGGCTATACCCTCTTCCAGAAATTCCAGCGTCCGGCCGAATCCCCGTTCAACGCCATACCCGGCAATACCGCCATGATCATCCAGCTGAATAAAGCAGGCAACCTGCTGGAAGAGCTGAACCGGTCGAACTTGTTGTGGAGGGCGCTATGCCGTTTTCCCGGGATCAATGTGGTTAAAAATGAACTGCAGTTTGTGGATTCTGCCAGCAGGAAAAATGAGAAGATCAACAAGATCTTCCAGCAATACAACATCCTGATCTCCATAACGTTGAGCGGCCGCAACAATTTCGGGGCGCTGTACCTGGCCAAAGTCAGCAGTTCCTATCCCGATACCTATATCTCGGATTTCGTCCAGGAAATCTGTGCCGGGAAAACAATCATCACTGAGACACCTTATTATACAACCAGTCTGAAAAGGATTCTTTTTAAGGGCAGCCGGGATGCATTTTATTTTTCTGTTTTCAAAGGTGTTTTCATAGGCAGTTTCCACGCAGACCTGGTTAAACGGGCGATTGACAGGTTGTCTCTTCATACGCCCATGGCCACCTCCGCAGGTTTCAGAAAAGTGGAAGCATCGGCAGGGAAAAAGGTTGATGCCAACATCTATATCAACTACCGGTTTTTCTCGCTGGTTCTCTCCAGGATGACCCGTGATGAAAACCTGCCGGATCTGTTGAAATTTTCCAATTTCGCCGACTGGAGCGGACTGGATCTCATCATAAAAAAGGATGAATTGCTTTTCAATGGAGTCACGGTCGCATCCGACAGCAGTCAGCAATTCCTTGCCCTGTTCAATGACCAGAAACCCCAGAAGAAGGAGATCACCTCCATTATTCCTGAAAAGACATTGTATTTCACTACCTATGGCTGGAGCGATCCGTCGCGCTTCTGTCAGCGGTTTCAAAACCGAACTCCTCATGAAGAGGTTTTTTCGGTAGAACAGACCGCTGCAAACACCCTCATCGACCGGTTCCAGCTTAATATCAGCGAGTATTTTCTTCCCTGGATAGGAAATGAAGGAGCCCTTTTTGCTCTGGAAGATCCTAAAACAGCGGCAGAAGTTATCCTGACTGCCTTCAGTTCCCGCGATACGCTGCAAACGGTGCCGTTGCTGTTTGCACTGGCCGACACCCTGGGAATCAAGGCCGATTCGTTACAGTTCAACGGTCATAAGATTTACAGGATGGAGCTCCCGGCCTTCGTTCCGGCCCTGTTTGGCGAAATCTTCGGAAAAGTTGATGTGAAATGCTTTACGCTTCTCAAAGGATATGTGATTTTCGCACGTCAAATTAGGGATCTCGAACTTGTCATGAATGCGGTTTCCGAAGGAAGCACTATTGCCAAAGACAAGCCCTACAAGGATTTTGAGGCAAACCTTCCTGAGAAATCCAATGTTTTTTGTTATTTCAGCACTCGCAATGCACTCGCCTCCCTGAAAGGAATCATGAACCAGGAGCTTTCGGACCAATTAAGCCTGGTGATGGACAGCCTCCGGAAATTTGAATCTATTGCTTTCCAATTCAGCAATGCCGACGGGCAGTTTTATTCCAATATCTTTCTGCGATATAACCCGAATCTTGACAAGGAGGGTCCCCTGGAGTGGCAGGCCCGGCTGGACACTACCATCGCCGGACAACCAAAAATCATCCCTGGCTCCGGGTCAGGCGATCCTGCCATCATAGTTTCCGATGTTTCGAATAACCTTTACTATATCTCAGGATTGGGCCATGTTGAATGGAAACTGCCGATTATGGGCAAAATGATGGGCGAAATCCATCCTATCAGGCTGGCTGGAAATGACTCCCTATACCTGCTTTTCAACACCGATACACACCTCTACCTCCTGCATGCCAGTGGCCGGTTTGCCGACAAATTCCCTATGCGGTTTCCCCTGCATGCCACCAACGGACTCACGGTTGCCAATTGGGACAACGAGCAGGATTATCACATACTGGTCGCATTTCAGGATAACAGGGTTTACAGTTTCTCGCTCGGGGGCACCTCTGATATAAGCTGGAAACGTCCAAGTCCAAAGGAAGAAATCATTGATCCCGTATCTTTTGAAATGATCAGGAATAAGGAATATGTCCTCATTTCTGGTTTGACCGGAAATACCATGATCGTTGACCGTAACGGGATACCCCGGATTACACCCGGACCAAAGTTTCTCCATGCTCCCTCCTCGAAGCTATATCCTAATGAAACCAATAAAAAGGGAGAATTTATCACCACCGATCCTGATGGGAAACTCGTGTTTCTCCAGCAAAACGGCCGGATAACGGAGGTAACACTGAACCTGTTCACCCATGAACACCGCTTCTTTTATGAAGATATCAGCGGAAACGGAAAAAATGAATTTATTTTTATCGATCATAACAAAATCTACTATTATAATCACAATTTCAAGTTGATCTATTCTTACATGTTCAGGCATGCCATCAGCAATCCGCCTTTTTTACTGCACAACAGCAACGGGAAGGTTATGGTCGGGTTTGTCATGCCTGAAACCAATGAGTTGTTTCTCTTTGACAAGAATGGGTATCGTGAACTTGAATCGGGTATCCGGGGCAATACTCCTTTTGATATCGGCAAACTTGAAGGGAGGAATACGACCAGCCTGGTGGTTGGGGATGGTAAATATCTTAAGAGCTACCGCTTAGCGAAGCAGGAGTAAACATCCGGGGGAGGGTTCGTGCCCTGCCGGAATATGATTTCGTTTGTATAAAATCTTGATTTTAATCCCATACTTCTGAGCCACATGGTGAAAGGTCTCCCCCTTCTCCAGCAGGTGCGTCCGCACCTCAGCCCTTCGGCGTTTGGACTCAAGGTAGACAAGGTCCCCCTGTGTCAGCCTGTCAGTGGTCAGTTCATTGAATTTCCGGAGCTTCCGCTCTGAAATTTGAAAGAGCGAACTCAACTGTTTCAGATCATCCCCCTCCCTGACCATGGTTACCCTAAGCCTGTTGTTCATAAACACTGGGTGACTGCCCGTAACTAAACCCGGTTCTCCCGCCTTCCTGGTCAACACTGGCTGTACATTTCCGTAGATAATATTCTTAAGGGAATCCACGAGTGAAACGCCAAAATCACCCATGTCAAGTTTATAAAGCTGGTAGGCTTCAATGGTGTGAATCAGTTTCTCCGCATAGGCGGGATTGGTGGCATAACCTGCCTTTTTCAGGCCGAGGGCCCACTCCCTGTAATCGGTTAATTTAATCTGAAACAGCGGCTTATAACGATCCCGTTCAACCAGGAACGACGAATGATCGTGAAACGATTCCTGCACGGTTGCGTATTTCCTGAAACAATCGTGCGGTTTGTCATCATCCTTGTACATCCTGTCACCCGTCCATTCCTTGTGACATTTTATCCCGAAATGGTTGTTGGCCTCCTTTGCCAGGTCGCTCTGGCCTGCGTTCGATTCAAAAATACCCTGCGCCATCGTGATACTTGCCGGCACATGCGAAACAGTCATCTCCTTTACGGCAATATCCCTGTACTGAATAATGTATCGGATCACCTGGGATTTGTAATCAGTCTGCTGCGCACGTAGGCTGGTGGAACAGGTTACAATCAGGATAAAAAAAAGTCTGAGTTTGTTCATAATTTTCCTCCGGAAACAATCCCTTATTGTTCAGGAACTGGTTCATAAAACACGAAATTCCATCGAAATTATTGCCTTACCAGTTCACGGAACCGCTTGCCCCGCTCCTCGAAATTTTTAAATTCATCATAGCTGGCAGCCGCAGGAGAAAGCAGGCAGGCATAGCCGGCGCGGGTTTCACGAATGGCAATCTCCCTGAAATCATCAAACCTGTCGATAAAAAAGATATTTTTTTCACGAAGATCAGAGCCTTCCAGATGCTCACCGATCCGTTTTCCTGCCGCTCCGACCAGGATCAGATTCCTGACGTTGGAGGTATTGAGAAATTCCGCCAGTCCGGTATAATCTATGCCCCTGTCAAACCCGCCAACGATGAGGGTATCCACCTTCGGGATGGCTTTAACGGCTTCCATACAGGCTTCCGGAATGGTAGCGATCGAATCATTGTAGAAGTGGATCCTGCCAAATTCTCCCACATATTCCAGCCTATGCTCCAACCCTTTAAAAGTGGCAATCCCCTCTTCTATCAGCTCCGGCCCGACCCCAAGAATCATCGATACATTGACCGCCGCCAGTATGTTTTTCAGGTTATGTTCCCCGCGCAGGAAGCGGTCCTGGTGAATTTTCCATACCGGTATTGTGTTTTCTCCATCAGAAAAACAGACATTTCCGTCTCGGATAAATCCCCCCGGCTGAGGCTTTCCAACCATGGAAAAGGGAAATGTTTTTCTCATTTGTTCAAATGGCTTCAGATGATTCGCCACAAGATCATCATCCATGTTGAACACCAGGTAATCTTCCTCATGCTGATACCGGGTGATATTCACCTTGGCAAGCTGGTAGTCGGTATAACTCCTGTAGGCATCAAGATGCTCCTGGTAAAGGTTTAGCAGCACCGAAACATGGGGCGCAACGGTAATATATTCAAGCTGGTGGGACGACAATTCGAAAATGATGATGGTATCCTGCCCGATGAGATCGATAAAATGGAACACGGGATTCCCGATGTTCCCCGCAAGGATTGCCTCTTTCCCTGCAGTTTTCAGGATATGATGGATCAGGCTGGATGTCGTGCTTTTCCCTTTAGTGCCGGTTACGCCAACCACCTGTTTTGCATAGCGGCGGAGAAAAAGATCGGTTTGGGAGGTAATATGGTCCCTGGCAATTACAGGCTGACCCGGATAACCGGGCGTGGTCAGCTGCCAGAAAGGAATTCCCGGGGAGCGGACAATAAGGTCATACCCTCTTATCCTTTCCAGGTAATCTTCCCCGGTAATGAGATCGAGATGCATATCGCCAAGGATAACCGGGTTTTGCGCAATTGCCTGGTTAGCATCGGCAATTGCCAGCCGTTTCAGTGGAAATGCCTGCCTGAAAACATGGTAGCTTGCCTGTCCCTCCCTGCCGAACCCCAGCAGCACGACCGACTTTTCAGCAAACTTCTCTCTGATATAATCCACCATAACCCGTCGTGTCAGCTCCCGGAACAGCCGGAATCTTCGTTTTTATCAATACAGGCATTCTTTAACCGCTCCAAAAACCCGGAGGGTAAAAAGTGTTCCCCGGAAAACCGGAACAATTCACTGGCAAAATCGATCGCGCCATAATCTGAAAAATTCGTTGACCTCCTGTAATAATCAAGCAGGAATGGCAGTCCGTCATCTTCCATCTGCCTGATGGTCTCACACAGGGCCAGGTTTACCTCCCGGATGGTTCCCACGCAATCGAAGGGCTTTTCTTCCGCTATGCCTGTTAACTGCAGGAAAATGGTTTCCAGGCCCGGGTCAGAAAACAGATTTTTACCAAAAATTGCGATTAACTCATCTTCCGACAAAAAGGGCGACAATATAATATAGGTAAACAGGCATTTTGCACATTTGCCGCACCAGGAATCGCTTTTGCTTCCCGCATTGCAGCTCTTAAAAACCGGGTGATATGCCCTGTACTGTGCAAAAAGGGAGGCAATCTGCAGTTCATTTATCGGACGCAGGAAACTGAAATACTCTATTTCAGGGCTGATCCATTGTTTCACATAATCCCTGAAGCCGGCTTCAAAACCGAACGATTTTGAATACTGGTGATTGATCTCCGTGCCGGCGATGGTTGACTCATTGGCGCTCGACTCATTCGAAAGTGCAATATAGCGGCGACCTGACACAATGGCTGCCAGAACCGTAACAAATGCCAGAAGCGCAGAAAAAGGAGTATGTCCGTTTAAAAATCCTTCGTCATTCAGCTGTAGTAAAAGCGGATCAAGGGTACGGCGGATCTCAAAATATTGATCAGTCGTGTATCCTTTGACAAAGATGGTTTCCAGGCTTGCTCCCCTTGGATTCATGATCAGGGGGATGTTCCCTGGTCCGGAACCCAGGAGTTCAAGGGTTACTGCCGAGTCCTTGCCACCGCCTACCGGTAACAGAACCGATTCTTTCAATGAATATTTTAGTACCGGCAGATAATCTGTCGAGTCAATCTCAATCTGCATGAAATCCTCCATGGTCGCGGGGATTGAGTTCAGGTAAAAAAACTCCCCCAGGCCGTGAAAATAGAGCTTTTTCCACCAGGCAACCTGCTCCGGAACCAAGGCAAACGGCCTGATAACCAGACTGGGAGGGCAGGCCGCTTTCCAGTAACTGATCAGTTCGATCATCCCGATGTTGAAGACGATGTTGTCGAGATGTCCGTCAAGGTTGGAATCGGGAAGGAAAAATGGTTTACGGGGAATAAAAATGGCAGGAGAGAACCGGTATTGGCCGGCAAGGTTAAAGTGATACCTGACATGCAGCCCTTCCTGTGAAAGCGTGTACTCCTGTTTTTCAAAGATGAAAAAGGGAAATTGTTTGCGTAACTGAAGAAATTTCTCCTCCCGGTTTGACCTGGCCATGAATTGGTATTATATTTGTTGCGATGAGTACAACGCAAAAGTAGTAAATTTGTACGAACCATGGAAAAACCACGCGTCAAACCAACACAGGGAAGCATCCTGATCTCTGAGCCTTCGCTGCGCGATTTTTATTTCCGTCAGTCGGTGGTGTTACTTGCCGAACACAATGATGAGGGCTCTTTCGGTGTGATCATCAACAAGCCTATTGAAGCGCGGCTCAAGGATATCGTGAAAGGGTTTCCACCATACAGACTCCCTGTATTCCTGGGAGGTCCCGTTAAAACCGACAGCATTTTTTACATCCATACGCATGCCGATGTGGAGCTGTGCGTCCCTATCATGAAGGGGCTTTTCTGGGGTGGCGATCTGGACGACATCAAAGCAAAAATGAAATCCAAAGAGTTGCCTCCCGATGAAATACGCTTTTTCATTGGCTACTCGGGATGGTCACCCCGGCAGCTCGACCGTGAACTTAGTGAAAAATCCTGGGTACTTTCACAAACCACCGTCAATGAAGTGATTCACAACCAACCGCAAACACTTTGGAGCAACTATTTAAAAAGTATGGGCCAGGATTACGCCATCTGGGCCAATTTCCCCGCCGACCCCACCTTCAACTAAAAGCTGT
>CAIYQH010000240.1 GCA_903928285.1 uncultured Bacteroidales bacterium | reverse complement strand
GGGAACAATTTCTTTGGCTGTGTAGGTGATGCACATCACTATGTGCCCGCGTGATGCAGCGGGAGAGAAACAGAGCAGATGTTTGTTCAGCCTGTAGGCCTCCTTCATACGCCTGCGGATCAGGTTCCGGCTGACCGCCTTTCGGAAGTTATATTTTGGCACGCTCATCATCACTTCAACCGGTACAGTGCCCTCTTCTGACTGCCTCATCCAGGTGATGCGAAACGGTTTGAGATAAAAGGTGGAACCCTCTGCAAACAGCTTGCTGATCAGTCGATGGCTGCGCAGCCGCTCATCTTTTGAAAATGTTTGCCTCATCGGTATTGTTACGATCGCCGGATTGTTGCTTTTCGGTCCGGAGCCAGGGAAATGCAAGGGTTATTTCTTTTTGGCTTCGTTTTGAAGAAATTGCTCGATGGCAGTAGTCATGGAGGCGGCTGCCTGGGTTGGCGCCTCAATATTGAGGATCAGCCCCCTATCCTGTATTGCCTTGTGGGTGGAATTGCCGAAGGCTCCGATGGCCGTTTCGCCCTGTACAAAGTCGGGAAAATTCTTAAAGAGCGATTTGATCCCGGAAGGGCTGAAAAACACCAGCAGGTCATAGTTGTGAATGTCAATATCGGAAAGGTCGCTGGCCAGGGTGCGGTAGATAATCGCCTCCTTGTACTGGATCTTGTTCTCTGCCAGCATCCTGGGAATTTCCTGCTTGTGGATGTCGGAACAGGGCAGCAGGAATTTTTCGGTTTTGTGTTTCTTGATCAGTTCAATAAGATTGGCATAGTTCTCTTTGCTGTGAAAGATCTTGCGTTTGCGGAACTGAACATATTTCTGAAGGTAATAGGCGGTTGATTCGGAGATGCTGAAGTACTTCATGGTTTCGGGCACTTCAACGCGCATCTCCTTGCAGATCCTGAAATAATGGTCAACTGCATTCCTGGAGGTAAAGATTACGGCCGAATAATCCAGAATGTTAACCCGGTCCTTCCTGAAATCCTTGGCCGGAATCCCTTCAATTTTGAAAAATTTCCGGAAAGTGATGTTGACATTGAATTTCCGTGCGATTTCGCCATAGGGTGATTTCTCAAAATCGATAGGCTGAGGCTGGGAAACGAGGATATTCTTTACTTTCAAGGCCGTAGTTATTTGCGTTCACATTCTCAGAATACTTAGACTCCCGCGGGTTGCGCCAGATTGAGTAAAATCTTGATAATAACCAGCAGGGGTAAAATTTCGAGACTGCAAAGATAAACAAATAAAAATAAATACGAAAATTTGCTTAGGGCTAACCCTATAAAAAAGCCCCGTATAAACCTGAAAATAAAGACTAAGATGAAGATAACCAGACATATATATAGGAAAACCGGCAGTTTCAGGTAGAGGATCAATACCAGTATTCCCAGCATCAGGGGGCCCGTAAGCAAGGCGAAAATAAGCAGGTTAAGAAGGTAGTTATAGGTTGTTTCCCGGGTTTTAAATACCCCCCCTATCAGTTGCACCAGCGCCACTTTGACAGTCAGGATGCCCAGGTTGGCCAGGATGATCACACCGAATAGGGCAACGCCATGGATGATCCTGAAATCTATTTTCAGGATTTGTTCGTTAAATTCATACAGGAGCAGGGAAAAGCAAAGCAGATAGACAATGCCCAGCGTTACCGAGATTCTCTCCTTAAAAAGGTTCCCGTCGCGGGTAAGCTGGTTGATAAAGCGTTTGGAGAAGGGGGCGCGGAATACCTGCCGGATACGCTTGTGATAGAACACCTGGGTCCAGGCGAGCAGGATAAGGCAGAAGATCAGGATCCCCATGATCCAGTCGGGCTGAAGGCGCTGAATCATGTCGGTTTTGAAATCCTCGGGATGAAGCAGGTGGCCGGCGAATGGCGACCTGACGTAGACCATATCAGGCGCTGCCATGCTTTGCATGGTGAAGGTAGTATCGGTATCGTAGTGAATCCCGTTCATGGTTTGAAACTTGAACAGAAGTAATTCCAGAGCTTGTCGTCGGGCGGATCGGCTGTGACCCTGATCATCTCCTTTTTAACAGGATGGATAAATTCGATCGTCCTGGCATGCAGATGAATAAAGCCACCCGGGTTTGAACGCGGGTATCCGTATTTCAGGTCGCCCTTTACCGGGCAACCAATGGCGGCAAGCTGCGCCCTGATCTGGTGATGACGACCTGTCAGCAGGTTCACCTCCAGCAGGGAATAGAGGTCGCTATGGCCGATCACCCGGTAGATCAGCTCTGCTTTCTGAGACCCTGCAACAGGGTTTTCATGAACGAACGACTTGTTCTTTTCTTCATTCCGGGTCAGATACTGGACAAGGTGGGCTTCAGGTTTGCCGGGTTTGTTTTTGACCACGGCCCAGTAGGTTTTGTGAATCTCCCCGTCGCGCAGCATGATGTTTAACCTTGTCAGAGCCTTGGAAGTCCGCGCAAATACAAGGGCCCCGCTTACCGGCCTGTCGAGACGGTGCACCACGCCAAGGAAAACTTCACCGGGTTTGTTGAATTTCTGCTTAAGATAACCTTTCAGCACATCATTCAGGGGAGTATCGCCCGTTTTATCTCCCTGGACAATATCAGAAGGCCTTTTATTGAGAATGATCAGATGGTTGTCTTCGTAAAGGATATCCTGTTCAATACTGTTCTTTCTCATTGGGAAAGTCGAGGGTTTTTACATCGTCGATGTAGGTGTTGACCGCGCCGCGGATCTCTTCGGAAAGGTTGTGATACCTGCGCAGAAAACGGGGGGAGAATTCGAGCGTGATGCCCAGCATGTCGTGCAGCACGAGTACCTGGCCGTCGACATCCCTGCCGGCGCCGATGCCGATAATCGGTATTTTCAGGGCAGCGGTTACAATACCTCCCAGGCGGGCCGGGATTTTTTCCAGGACAATGGCAAAACATCCTGCCTTTTCCAGCAGGTGCGCATCTTCGAGCAGTTTGGCCGCCTCATCTTCGTTGGTGGCCCTGACCACGTAAGTTCCGAATTTATGGATCGACTGCGGCGTAAGCCCGAGATGTCCCATCACCGGGATCCCTGCCGAAAGGATACGGTCGACCGATTCGAGGATCTCCCTGCCACCTTCCAGTTTTACGGCATCAGCCCCGGCCTCTTTCATGATACGGATCGCTGAGTTAAGGGCCTCCTTTGAATTGCCCTGGTAGGTCCCGAAGGGCAGGTCAACCACCACAAGCGCCCGTTTCACAGCACGCACCACCGACGACCCGTGATAGATCATCTCGTTGAGGGTGATCGGCAGGGTGGAGGAATGGCCGGCCATCACGTTGGATGCGGAATCGCCGACAAGGATCACGTCAATCCCGGTGCTGTCGAGAATCCTGGCAAATGAATAATCATATGCCGTCAGCATAGCAATTTTTTCACCTTTGAACTTCATCTCCTGAAGCACATGGGTAGT
>CAIYQH010000239.1 GCA_903928285.1 uncultured Bacteroidales bacterium | reverse complement strand
GTTTTATGCATCAAAGTTAAAATTTATTCTTAATTTTACATGCACGGAACACTTTTCAGGGAGATCATCCCAGGAGTATTGCCTACCGGAAACAAGATATACAGATAAGCAGGTCTGAAAGATGTCATGTCCAAAAATCACGATCATTACCCCGGTACTGAACAAGGAACTTGTCATTGAAAAAGTGATCCGTTCCGTTGCCGGCCAATCATACCAACCTCTTGAGCATATCATTATCAATGGTGCTTCCACTGACAGTACTGCAGATACCGTACAGGATTTCCAGGTTCGTTATCCCCATATCCGGCTGCTGAGTGAGCCCGACAGGGGAGTTTACCATGCTATGAACAAAGGGATCGATCTTTGCACCGGGGAATGGTTGATATTTATGGGGGCCGAAGACGAATTTTATGATGAACAGGTGCTTACTGACATCCACAGCCGGGGCCTGATGCAGCAGGAACATATTGTTTACGGGAATGTGATCATCAATGGAGATAATCCATGGTCTAAGGATGCTACCATATATGACGGCCCCTTCGACCTCGAAAAATTGTTTAAACGGAACATTTGTCACCAGTCCATTTTATACCCTGTTAACGTGGTAAGGGAAATTGGCTATTATAACGAGGCTTATACTGTTACCGCCGACTGGGACTATAACATCCGCTGTTTTGCCAGGTACCCGTTCACCTATATTGACAAGGTCATCTCCTTTTTTCAAAGCGGTGGAACCTCTTCCCAGGGCGGCGACCAGGCTTTTTTTGACGATCTTCCCGTTAATGTGATCAGGTATTTCAACCTGGATCCGGCCAACCGGTTGTATGATGATTTTAATTCACCTTTCTATGGGCCTGTTTCAAGGTACCGTGATTTAGAATTAAAGAGACAAAGAGATGAATTGCTCCGGATAAAAGAGGAATATTTGCAATTACTGAAAAAACAGGATTTCAACAACGACCAGAAGAACAAACGCCAATTCCAGTTGGCACAAACGCAGATTTCGGCCCTTGCAGAAAGTGAAGAGAAGATCGAACATCTGAAGTGGGTACTTCACCTCAAAGAAATGGATTTTGTCAGATTCCAGAAGGATCATGGAATTCTGCTTCAGGATGCAGAAAGACAAAAAACGGAACTGAGCCATTTTGTTGATAAATATCAAATTGCGTATTCTGATCTAAAAGAACTGACTGACAAGTACGAAAGGGAATTACAGGTTATCAAAGATTCCTGGATATGGAAAACCGGCAGTTTCCTCCTTGGTCCATTGAGATTTGTACTGGACAAAGTCCTTCCATGGTTCCGGATTACGTTCCACCATTTTTCTTCATCAAGTGTTTAATCTCAACCATGGATAATCCAGCCACTTTAGCCCAACCTGAAACCAAAGGAGAAAATACCAGTTCCCCGGACGACCCTGTATTACCATGGAAAATCCTGGTCGGGACCCACCATAAAACGGGTACGGTATGGCTTAATGCCGTTTTCAGAAGCATTTGCCTTTATTATAAGTTGAAATATCGTTTCTCCTGCAATAGTATTCCTGAAGATAATCTCTACGATCTATTTTTTCATCATGCCAGCAGGTTTGATGAATCAACGCTGACACAACCCTTCCGTGGCCTGCATATGATCCGCGATCCCCGTGAAATCATTGTTTCCGGTTGTTTTTACCACCTGAGATCCAATGAGTCATGGCTGTTTCAGCCCAATGGTCACCTGAAAGGAAGAACTTACAAGGAGTCCATTTGCTCCCTTGGAAGCCTTGACGAACAATTGCTGTTTGAAATGGAATACCATGGCAGTTGGACCATTAAGGAACTCTCCACCTGGAATTATTCAAACCCCTCCTTTTTCGAGGTCAAATATGAAGAACTGATTGAGGATTCAACGCTTCTTATGTTCCGCGACATTTTTCTCTTCCTTGGATTTCCCAGGAG
>CAIYQH010000238.1 GCA_903928285.1 uncultured Bacteroidales bacterium | reverse complement strand
TGAATGATTTCAAGTTTTTCGTTCGAAATATCCATGTTGATGCCCGGATTGGGTCGGAGGATAGTGATAAAGCAGATTTGCCTGCGTTAATGGTTGATGAATATGAAAAAAAAACATTACCCTGTAATTGAAGCCATACGCCACAAATCCGAAACCTGTCACGACCCTGACCGGCTCCCTGGCCTGAACCATAATGAAGGTGTTGGCCGGTGAGGGAAAGATACGATAAATCTGCAAGGATCTTTATCCAGAAGGATTTCCCCGCAACACAAATCCCGTTAAAATTTTACCAGTTGCCATAGCATCGATGCCGCTTGATATGATTAAAGCGTATCTTTATCGCACTAAATGCAAATGTCGCCGGCGTAGTGCAATCTGAACCCCGAAGAGGGTACAGCCGGGAACCATGCGCCAACCCGGGGACCGGCTGCCGGGAATAATAACGAATAATCCAATGACCCAGAACCGCGTGAAGCCGCCCGTAGTTTCCGGAACAAAAACCAGGGACGGCCTGAAGGCTGGCGTATTCCTTATTATTGGGTTGGTCCTGACGCTCCTGGCAACCATCTATACCAGCCGCGACCAGGAGGCCGGGTTAAAGCGGGAATTTGAATCGGTTTGCAACGAGATCAGGGTTAAGATCACCACCAGGCTTCATGCCCATGCCCAGCTGCTGCGGAGCAGTGCAGCCTTCTTTGCGGGGTCGGTCAACATCACGCGAATCGAGTGGCGCGACTTCAACATACGTGAAAAGATCGGCAAAAACCTGCCGGGGATCCAGGGGGTTGGTTTTGCGGTCATCATCCCCAAAAACAGGCTTCAACAACATATTGCGTCTGTCAGGGCGGAGGGGTTTCCCGGTTACACGGTTAAACCTGCCGGCGAGCGGGATTTCTACTCTTCGATCATCTATCTTGAACCCTTTTCGGGCAGGAACCTGCGCGCCTTCGGGTATGACATGCTCACCGAGCCCATCCGGAAAAAGGCCATGGAACGTGCCTGCGATTCCGACCTGGTTATCCTGTCGGGAAAGGCGACCCTGGTGCAGGAGACTGATCAGGATGTTCAGGCAGGCGCCCTGATGTATGTTCCCGTGTACGGGAAAGATCAAACAACAAATACAGTGGAGCAAAGGCGCATGGCGATCCTGGGCTGGGTTTATATTCCCTGCCGCATGCATGACCTGATGCAGGGAATCCTGCGACGGTGGGACTTGTCGCATACAGCCAGGATTCATCTCAGGGTTTATGATGATAGCATCTCTGCCCGTTCATTGCTCTTCGACAGTCAGCATCATGATTCCCTGCCCGGAAGTCCGTCTTTATGGCGAAATGTTACGATTCCGGTTGTCTTTAACGGTACAAAGTGGATTCTTCATTTCACACAACCGGTGGCCCAACGTTTCTTCAACCAGACAATCGTTGCCATTGTTTTTATCGGCGGGAGCATGATCAGCCTGCTCTTCTTTTTCCTTGCTTTTTCCTATTTCTCCACACACTCAAGGGCGATCAGGATTGCCGGGAGGTTGACTGCCGAATTGAAGGAGAGCGAAGAACGCTTTAAAATGATGTTTGAACATCACCATTCGGTCATGTTGCTTTTGGAACCCGATACAGGCAGGATCGTCAATGCCAACATGGCGGCCGTGGTCTTTTACGGCTATTCCCTTGGTGAACTTTGTGAGATGCCGGTCGGTCAGCTTACTGCAATTCCCCAGGGGCAGGATGGCACCGATCAAAACGATGCAGCCGCGCTGCATCAAACGCTGGTCGTCACACGGCACAGGCTGGCCAGTGGGCAGGTACGGGATGTCGAAATGCATACATCCCGGGTTACCTTCCCGGGTATGACAAGCCTGTTTGCCATCATTCACGACATTACCGAACGGGTCCGCCTGGAAGAGGCGTTAAAGATCAGTGAAATACAGCTCAGGTCGATCCTCGACAATTCGTACGACGCTATCGGTGTTCATATCCAGGGAAACTGGGCCTGGTGCAACCCCGCGGCAGTGCGGCTCTTCAGGGTCTTGTCGCAGGATGAACTGATAGGCAAACCCATTATCCATGTAATTACTTCTGATGAACAGGAACGAATAAGGGATTACGCGAAGTCGCGTACCGGCGACGGTTTGGCTCCGGAAGCCTACGTCACCCGCGGACTGCGGTCCGACGGAACTGAATTCGACATGGATGTCAGCTTGTCAACCTTTCTGCTCAACGATATCAGACATACGCTTGTCATCCTGAGGGATGTCACGGCATCGGTCAGGGCTGAAAAGGCGCTCCGGGAGAGCGAGGAACGATACAGGATGCTGTTCGAGAGCACGGGTACTGCGATCGTGATCATTGAGGAGGATTCAACCATCAGCCTCGCCAATGAGGAATTCGGGCGACTTACAGGATACACGCGTGCGGAAATCGAGCGGATAAAAAAATGGTCTGAATTCGTTCATCCCGAAGATGTTGAAAGGATGCAGGAGTATCACAGGCTCAGAAGAGAAGTTCCCGGGTCGGTGATCAACCCTTATGAGTTCCGCTATTTTATGAAAACAGGCAGGTTATGTAATGCCCTGATGAATGTTCAGATGGTGCCGGGAAGCCGCCAAAGTATGGCCTCCCTGATCGATATCACTTCGCGGAAACGGGCAGAGGCGGAAATACTGGTTAAAAACGAAGAACTGATCATGCTGAACCTTGAAAAGGATAAATTCTTTTCGATTGTCGCTCACGATCTCCGCAATCCCTTTCATTCGCTGCTGGGCTTTACGCAAATGCTGGTGGAAAATCTGCCATCGATGGAACCTGAGAATATCAGGAAGATCGCCGTAAGCATGAGCAACTCAACCAAAAGGCTCTATAACCTGCTGGAAAACCTGCTGGAGTGGTCGCAGGTGCGTCGCGGGTTAATCCGTTACAATCCTGAACAGGTTATGGTGCAACAACAGGTCGAACAATGCCTTGACATGGTCAGCGAAACTGCCGGCAGGAAAATGATCGGCATCTTTGTGGATGTACCTGAGTATCTGATGATGGTGGTTGATCTTCACATGTTCGCCAGCCTGATCCATAACCTGGTATTCAACGCCATTAAATTTACTCCGCAAGGCGGCCGTATCGATATTTCCGCCAGACCCGCCACCGGGGATATGATCGAATTCGCCGTGAAGGACACGGGTATCGGGATGGATGTAGACATGATCGCAAATCTCTTCGCCCTCGATTCCAACGCCAACAGGGCCGGTACCGATGGTGAACCCAGCAGCGGCCTGGGACTGATCCTGTGCAGGGATTATGTCGAAAAACACAATGGGGCCCTGTGGGTGAACAGTAATCAGGGAATGGGTTCAACCTTCTGTTTCACCCTTCCCGGTAAAAATGAGTGAGTTCCGGTTCCCCCTTTCTCTCACTGTGAAATGACATCTGACACACTTCCGGGGATAATCATACGGATTTCTTAGCCAGCAGCCTGATATCCTTTACCTCTATATTATTCCCGGAATAACCGGTCAGGGAGACGTTGATCATCGCTGCAGCCAGTTCCTTCAGCGTGACCACATAATTGGGCGCAACCACCTTAACCAGCGAAAAGAGCCATCCCAGGTAGCGATAGGTTTTATAAAAAGTTTGCGTTGGTTTCAATGGCAGGAAGGGGAGGATACCGGCCGGGCGGAAGTTATATACCTGCCGGAAGGGCAGCTTCGCCAGGTCGTTTTCTGTTTTTCCCTTTACCCGCGCCCACATCACGCGGCCCTTTTCACTGCTGTCGGTGCCGGCGCCCGAAATATAGCAAAAGGTCATCTCCGGGTTATAGGTAGCAAGCGTTTTGGCAAAGTTCAGGGTAAGGGTGTAGGTCAACCTGTAATAATCGGCTTCGGATTTGCCCAGGGAGGTTACGCCAAGGCAGAAATAACAGGCATTGTAGCCTGCCATCCGGCTTCCCAGCGAGGAAATGTCGGCGAAATCTCTGTGGATGATTTCTGTCAGCTTTGGATGCGAATACCCGCATGGAGTGCGGGTTATAACCAAAACCTTCTCAATGTCAGGGTGCTCCAGGCACTGGTGCAGCACTCCCTCTCCAACCATCCCGGTTGCTCCAGTGATGATGACACTTAATTTATTCATGGCCTATTTTGATTATGCGGGAATTCCCGGTTAACAAAGGTAAGAACTTTTACCGGGCTTTTATTCACTGCAGATTATCACCCCGGACGATCAGGGTGGGAGATAACATTCATAGTAACATTGAACAGTCACCGCTTCATGAAAGGCACTAAAAATCTTCGTCATTCGCTAAACTGCGGAAACTCGTCGCTCCGCTCCTCGGACAGTCCGCAGTTTTATACTCATTCCTTGATTTTCTTAACGTGACTTTCATGAGGCAGATCCTGCTTAACCTGAGTTGTTCCATGCACTAAAAATCCGTTTATGGAATGCAATGACTTGATCATTATTTTATAACTGGTATAATCGTGATCAATATTAACGCCCATTTAAAGTACGAAATACAAAGTACAAAGGTGGGAAGTACAAAGTTCGAAGGTCGAACAGCGGCCTGCTGATCCTTAACTTTGTCCTTCGTCATTCGTACCTGGTTTTTCACGTTGTACCGCACTAAATTTCAGAAGTCAGGAAGCGTCAGGGGAGAGGTCATTTTCAAAACAACGAATATCTACTGGTATGATTCCGATCAATCAATTTAATAAATGTTGGACATTCTGTTTGATCATGATGGGAACTGCCTGTTTTTATCTCTCTGTCATTTCTTATCATAAAATACAAACTCCCCACCGGTTATAGTGAGGAGTTTCTATATTTCCAGTTTATCAATCTATCATCCCGGTCCCGGTTTCCTGACCATGAATTCTCATTGACATAATGGCATGTTAGAACATGTTTTCCCGGGAGGTTTCGTTTACTTACTTGGTAAGATATTGTTTGCCGTTGATGGTAATGGTCTTGCAACGGATGATCGTGTAGATCTCGGAGGTAGCTTCGCCATTGTGCAGGATCTGTTTTTCACCGGTGCAGGAGATGGTGGTACCAACCACGGCCAGCTTGACAATTTGTTCGGCAACCGGGGGGGCGACGCGGAGAATGGTCTTGTTTTCCAGGATAAAGCCGTTTACCTTACCATGACTGTCTTTCTGAAGTTGTGTGATCTTACCGCTGCTGTTTGTCAACTCCTTTGCAGGTGCAGTGGCAGCTTTGGCAGGAGTGGATTCATTGATGGTTTTTCCATCAGCAATGATGCTGACCAGTTTGATCTCTTTCTCTCCCGTAGAGGAGGCCTTTTCAACCCCGTTTACCGTGACCGTACTGCCTGTTTTTATTGCGGTGGTAAGTTCAAGGCCCATATGCGTGGGAAATTTTACCATGTATTTTGTGGCACCCGATTGCAGGTATAATCCGTCATATACAAAGTCATCATTATTGACCCAACCGGTTACCTGTCCGGTAAAGGCGGTGATCTGCTGTAAGGGTTTCTTGACGGCATTGGTTGAATGGGGTTTGTGCTGGGCGAAGCTGGTAGCGGCAATAACCATAAACAGGATAATGGCTGCGGTGATCAATACTTTTAATTTCATGATTCAGAGTTTTGGATTTGTGAATAATCTCATTTTAAGTGCCGGATTGCCCGGATGGTCGTTCTTGATGGATGTACAACAGTGCAAAGGTGAGAAGCTGAAATCAGGAAGGTGTTATATAATTCCGGGAAATAGTTACATCATTCACACCTGTGTGAGGTCACCCGGGATTTGAAATCACCTGCAGGACAGCTGCGAAGTTCAACGGCCGGAAATCCGGTAAAAGAGATGTTTATCGATCTGTCTCTTCCGGATTTATGATTTACCTGGCTTTTTCATTGAACCAGTCAGAAAACCCACGAGAAAACCGGCACAGATCAACCCGTAAATGTAATTTGTACTGAAATTCAGACCGTATGGGGCGGGTGTTACGATTAACAATATTGCGTTCATCATAATTCAGGTTGGACAGATGCAAAGTTGCATTGAATTCAATAAGGATTTTTTTTTCGATATTTGTGAAACCAAACGCGGCAAGTTGGCCATCCGGTCATGCTCTATCGTTTTGAAATGGCTACTCTATCTCATCAGGTGACGGGAGGGGAGCTTTCATTTTTTTTAAAACTCATTTAATAATTGACGCTATGGAACCAAAGGCAGATATAATTTTCAGTAAAGGGAAACAGTGGCACGAGGAGATGGATAAGTTAAGGTCAATCGTTCGCGATTGCCAGCTGAACGAAGCAATGAAATGGGGCTGGCCCTGCTATACCTTTCAGAACACAAACGTCGTGTTGATACATGGATTTAAGGACTACTGTGCCCTGTTGTTTTTCAAAGGCGCCCTGTTGCGGGATATCCATGGTATTTTGATAAGGCAAACGGAGAATGTGCAGGGGGGGAGGCAGATCCGGTTTACCAGCATCGCGGATATAGTCGAGATGGAACCCATCCTGAAAGCCTATATTTATCAAGCCGTTGAAGTGGAAAAGGCCGGTTTGAAAGTGAATTTCAAAAAGATTACAGAAATCCCCCTTCCTGAAGAATTTCAGCATAAAATGGATGAATTCCCTGCCCTGAGGACTGCTTTTGAGGCACTTACCCCCGGACGGCAAAGAGCCTACAACCTCTATTTTTCCGAACCCAAACAATCCAAAACCAGGGGAGCAAGGGTTGAGAAATGTCTTCAGCAAATCCTCAATGGAAAAGGATTAAATGATTAGGGTTATACACATTGTGATGCAAGGATAGAAATTATCTGGGGTCCGGAGGAGGCCCGAAGGGACTCCGGTTTTGACTTCCAACCTTATACTTACCAACACTACCAATCATGAAAAAACTAACCTTTTTACTCTCCTTTCTGATGTTCACATCCGTAATCATCGCCCAGAAGCAATCTCTTTTCCTTTCCCACGGCATCATCCCGAAGGGGAACATTAACCCGCCCGCGGCAGGGTCCAACCATATACCGAAAAATCCAAGCGGTACTGTGTTGCTGAATTTTGAAGGGATCACACACCCTGGTCCCGTGTTGATAATTATTACAACGGAGCCGGAGGACCAAACTATGGCGTTTCATTTCCCGACAACAACGTGGCTTTACCCGGATCGTCAGGGTTGTTTACCAATATGCCATTTCCGACAACAGTTATCGCGAGCATTCCGTCACACCGCATTTTAATGAATGTAACGGGTGGTTTTAATACAATTTTATCGTTTTCTTATGCATCCTGTCTATCATCATGTACTGTCAATATTTTTGACGGGATTAATGGTACTGGCAACCTCCTGGCTACCTTTACGGGAGACAGTAACAATCCCATGATCCTTGGAGGCGGATCCCCGGTCTCAGGATGGGACCCGGCAACAATTTCCTTTACAGGTACTGACAGATCAGTAGTTTACTTTAACCGTAATGAAATTCTTCTTGATGATATTTCCTTCTATCCCGGCACGGTTCAAGCGGCAGTACCGACGCTCGGGGAGTGGGGGCTGATCTTTTTGGGAGGCATCCTGTTAGTGGTTGGTTCGGTGTATATTATGAGAAGAAGAAACAGTGTGACCGCCTGCTGATCAAATCCTGATCACTTTGTCTGGTAAAAAATCAGGCGCCCTCCTTACCGGGATGCGGCGCCTGGTTTTTTATTTTTATCTTCACTTTTCCGGATAAAATAAAATTGGTAGTGTCAGGTAAACGATATTTTGCCAATAATAATACATGATGATTGCGGGTTTGTCGGATTATGCATAATATCAGGCCATGGAATTGTCCATCATGGCGTGGCCCTCTGTCAAACAATTCCAAACCGGTTATCCTTTTTTACAACCATATTCCGGTTTGGTTTCAATTATTATCAATGGATACAATTATCTGTAAAATGTTTTGGCAATAGCGATGGTTCAATCTTTTTTCAATGGTACCTGGTTATTGCGGCAATATTATAAGAATAAAAATCCGTCAGTTACCATTGTGATCAATCATTTTTTAAAAAGGCGGATTATTGTGTTGAAAAGGTAACAAGATGGAAGCAAACGTGCTAACCTCTTAATTAGCCGGAGTAAACAGTAATCTTAATAATCGAGTAATTGTAACTTCTTTGCAAATTTATTTCGGGGTTTTCTAATCTTATCTTCTAACGTCGAATGCTGATCTATGAACATTTTTTGAAAAATGATTATCTTTGTAAAAAGTCGGACAATGAAGACCACTAATCATCCAAAAGATATAACCCCAAAAAAGAACACAAACTGGGCTTTACCTGACCAGACAGTTTCTATCGATGACTTCAAGGCTGAAATTAAAAAAGCTGAGCAAGGTCCTTTTATAAATCAGGATGAATTTGAGCAACGGTTTGAAGAATGGAAACTCAGGAGAGGCCTGTAATCATTTCAATCATTGCTGAAACTGACATACAAAACATCTATTTGTATGGCGTCGAAACATTTGGCAAAAACGCAGCGGAAACTTTCAAGGCCGAATTGATGTTTATGATTCGTGCACTTAGGAACCTTTATGAAATTCATCCCGGGTGCCGGTTTCTCGTTACGAAAAGCCGGATGTACAGAAATATCATTTTTGGTTCATATCTTGTCATCTACCGGATTACTCCAACGCGTATTGAAGTTCTGAAAGCCATTAGTTCACGAATGAGCATTTCAAGATCGAGGACTGCCAGGAAGATAAAGCCCTGAGCAAAAATATTGATATTGATTAGATTAATATAATGAAAGTCAATTGGACCTCATTCAAGCTTTTAACACTTATAACGATCATATTAAATATCTCCGGTTCCGGCTATGCTCAATGGAAGCAAATATCTGAACCTTACGGTGGTAGCATACAATCTGTTGTGATTTCAGGCAACCAACTGTTCGCCGGGGGAGGTAACCTTTACGTATCTAATGA
>CAIYQH010000237.1 GCA_903928285.1 uncultured Bacteroidales bacterium | reverse complement strand
TATATCCATCCACATTCATCCCCTTTTGGGCAAACACCTTGTAGATCTTTCCCAGGTCGATCACGCCATTCGCCTTTACATCATAATTCAGGTCGTCGGGGTTGCTCATCGTCGAATTCAGGGTAAATGCCTGCCCCTCGAACAGGAATGTAAAGGGCCTGATCGAAATGTCGAGGTCCTTCGCAGTCCCGGTATGGTTGGTGACCACCGCGTGAACCCCGATTTTTTCGATCGGGTGTGGATAGTATTTTGTTTTTACCATCCCATCCCTGAAATCAAGGGTTGCCGTTGTGACCGGGAACATCTTTTTCTCACGTGAATAGTTGCCTTTAACTTTTATGTCAAAATTCAGGATACCGGCAAAATCAATGCTGTCAATGGGCATGACCTGTTTCAGTTCTGCCAGGTTGCAGCTTCCGTTCAGGTCAGCCACAACCGGTATATCATTCAGACTACCTATGTCGAAGGAGCCTTTAACCAGGTTTTTCAGGAAGGAAAGCTGCAGGTTTTTCAGGTGAACATTGATATTTTTATAATTGGTGTCGGGGCAGGAGGCATTGAGGTCAAAACGGATGCTGCTGATGGCCTGGGGTAGTGCGTGATATTTCAGGTAACCTCCCTTAAGCCGGGTCTTCAGGTCAAATTTCGGCACACTGAGGATAACGGTGTCGACTTCGTCACGGATGCCTTTTTTGTGTACCGGTCCGGTAAGATAGGATCCCTCAGCAGTAAAGTTGACATCATAAAACCCCTTGACATCGACACTTTTAACATCCAGGGCCTTCGCCCATTTTCCAAGGTCCATGCTGCCATTGACCTTTGCAGAAAGCCAGAGGGTCTTTGCCTGTCTGATCTTGAACCTCGCACTTAGGAACTCCTTTTCCAGCACTGAAAGCAGGTTCATATTGAACTGATAGCCATCCTTTTCAAAAAAGAATTTCCCGGTGAACTGCACGGGGACATCCTTGATCATGAGGTCATTCTTTTCAAAGTTAACAGAAAGGTCGCTGTTGTTGATCTTTGTGCTGAGTTTGGCGGTGACCGGTTTTGAATCGATAATCTTCATCCTGTTATAGACCACATCGAGTGCATTGATCTTTACCTCGGATGTCAGGTCAAAGAAATCGCTGGTGATCTTGCTTTTCCCGGCATAGTTGAGGCCGCTCGCCACCACCCTGATCGGGATGGTGGGATCGGCATAAACCAGGATGCAGTTCTTGAAAATGATGTGTTCGATGTTCAGCTCGGCTCCCGAAGCCTTTGTTGTGTCCTTTTTTGCAGTGGATACCTCGGTATCGGAAGATTGATACACGTTGTAATTGGCCGCACCCCGCTCATTGTAAAAGATATTGAACCTGGCCTTGTCAAAATAGATGCGGGTGATCCGGATGGTTTTTCCAAAAAGGCTGTTAACATCCACCCCGAAGGCAATTTCATGG
Source organism: uncultured Bacteroidales bacterium (assembly GCA_903928285.1). Taxonomy (GTDB): domain Bacteria; phylum Bacteroidota; class Bacteroidia; order Bacteroidales; family FEN-979; genus CAIVAT01. The sequence continues at coordinate 3,043 of CAIYQH010000237.1, read as the reverse complement.
GCGCCGATCAGGGTATCCTTTTCAAAAGGGGAACACGATTTAAGTGAAAAATCGGTCAGTGTGAGCGTGAGATTCGGGAAATGGCTGAAAAAGGAGACATTCATTTTTGTAAAATTGATCTCGCTCTTCAGTTTCCTGTTCGCCAGGTCCTTCACCTCCTTTTGAATTCTGTCCTGGAAAAGAAAGGGGGTCAGGATCAGGATCAACAGCAGGACCAGCAGGATGCCACCGGAAATTTTCAACGCTTTTTTCATTATAGTAGTTTTTAAGAAGTTTTTCTGGAGGCAAGGAGTTTCAAGCGCTATTCCTTATCAAATCCGACTTTCCAGGCCATGGCAGCGAGGAGGGCTCCCACGATGGGCGCCACGAAGAACAGCCAGAGCTGTGCAAGGGCTTTTCCTCCGGCAAAAATGGCGGGACCCAGGCTGCGGGCAGGATTGACGGAAGTTCCGGTTACAGGAATGGCAACCAGGTGGATCAGCATCAGGGTAATACCGATAGCCAGCCCGGCCATGGCGCCATTGCCAAATTTAGAGGTGGTTGCCAGGATCACAAATACAAACAGGAAAGTCATCACCATCTCGATCACAAAGGCGCTCAGGGTGCTGTAGCCACCCAGGTAACCCTCTCCCCATCCATTGGAGCCAAGAGCCCATTCGCCCATGGTAAAGCCGGGTTTTCCAGAGAGGATCAGAAAAAGTACTCCTGCCCCGAAGATGGCGCCAAGGAACTGTGCCACAATATAACCAAAAGCATCCTTCACCTCCATTTTACCGGCGGTAAGGATACCGATGGTAACGGCAGGGTTGATATGGCATCCTGAAATCCCGCCGATGGCATAGGCCATGGCGGCAACGGCAAACCCAAAGGCAATGGAAATGCCCAGCAGGCCAATCCCGTTTATGGCGGTTAGATTTACGCCGGAGATGGTGGCGGCGCCACACCCGAAAAGAACAAGACTAAAAGTGCCGATAAACTCAGCGATATATTTTTTCATGTTGAAGTCGTATAAATGGGTGAATAAATATTTATTTAGATAAGGTCTTTAATGCGTTTTGCCATACCGGGCGGGCCTTCCCCCAGGTTCCCTTAAAGCTGTCGGGTTTGATGTGTGATTCCAGCTGCCCGGCAAGACCGGCAACGGTTTTAATACTTCCTGCAGATTTTGCATCCTTGAAAAATTTTCCTTTTACGGCATTCCAGCCGGCATCCATCGAGCCTGGTTTGATACCGTTGCTCAAGGTGGCAAGCGAATTGCCGAGGCCTGCGGGATCGGTGGTTTTTACCGTTTCATTCGTAAACCCAGGCTTCTGCTTTTTAAATTCATCGGTCAGGGTATTATCGGAAAGGTTGTTGGTAAGTTCTCCCACCAGGTTCCCCATATTGGCCGTGGGAACTGCTGTTTTCCGAACAGTCTCGCCGGTTTTCTTCAGGTCGGGGGTCTTAGGCAAAGTCAGGTTTTGTGAATAGGAAACCAGGCAGGTTCCGATAAATAACGTCAGAAAAAGTAATGCTCTTTTCATACGGTTGGTTTTATTGGGTTGGCAATATCAGAAACGCCGTTCCACCAGTTCCTTTAACTTTTTAAAGGCGATGGATCCTGTGTTCCAGAAGTTTTTCTTCCGCATCAGGTCGAGGTAGTCGGCAGCCTGATCCAGCGTTTTGAACCCATTCAGGGTTTCGATGGTTTCATTGTATTCACGGAGATTACCTTCAAACAACTCATTGATAAACATGAATTTGTCGTTGATGATAATTGCGGCTTTAAGATTTTCGATGTGACCGGAAGGAGGTTTTGGACTGAAACTCCTTTCCCTGGCCTCTTTCAACCGGGTATTCAGGGCTGGTTCGTCGGGAGCAAAAAGGGAAATTTCATCGGTTGCAGGTTGCTTTTTAGGGTAAGCCTGGTGGTGCTCATGGTGAACTGCGACCGGCGGGGCAGGCTTAACCTGCATTGGCTGGGGTTTGGGCAGAACCTGTGCGGGTTTTGACGGGTTTGCCTGGGACACCCCGCCTCCCGACAGCTCGGTCTGCATAGATGATGATCTTCTTTCGTATGAAAAATGGGGATCATCCAATCGCTTTAGCATTTGAAGATCTTCATAGAACTTTCGCAGGTTGTCAAGCAGGATGTCAAACTCAATCTGGGGAATTTTTTCATCATGCTGGCTGATGGCTTCATACTGTTCATGGATGGCTTCAAGCAGCCACTTCATTTCCTCTTTGATGATCTCTTTATTCATGGTATATTGTTTCACCGGTCGCCGGAAATTCCTATTTTTGTATCCGGCAGGCGTTGTTTCCCGGAAGAAGTGCGTGACAGCATTCTTAAAAGTAACAGGTACCTATCCGGTAAAATTTAATGTGGTATAAAAATACAACTTTTTAATCTCAGTAAATGCAGATCGAAAAAAATAATCAGGTGAATCGTCTGGGGTGGATTGAAGTGATCTGTGGTTCTATGTTTTCGGGTAAAACCGAAGAGTTGATACGTCGGTTGAAGCGCGCCCGTATTGCCCGGCAGAAGGTGGAGATCTTCAAACCGGAGATCGACAAACGGTATGATGATGTCAATGTGGTTTCACATGACGAAAACGCCATATTATCCACCCCTGTCCAGTCCGCCTCCCAGATCCTGCTCCTTACCAATGATGTGAATGTGGTCGGTATCGATGAGGCCCAGTTTTTCGACGACGAACTTCCTGCGATTTGCAACCAGTTGGCCAGCAGCGGGATCAGGGTTATCGTGGCGGGACTGGATATGGACTACCTGGGCAAACCCTTTGGTCCCATGCCGGCCCTGATCGCCATCGCCGAAGATGTCACCAAGGTGCATGCCGTTTGTATGAGCTGCGGCGACCTTGCCCAGTTTACCCATCGCATGGTAAAAGACGACCACCTGGTGATGCTGGGTCAGATGGATTCCTACGAACCGTTGTGCAGGAGGTGTTACCTGGAGAAGACTACATGATGTGCTGATTATTGATGTGCTGATTATTGATGTGCTGATTATTGATGTGCTGATTATTGATGTGCTGATTAT
>CAIYQH010000236.1 GCA_903928285.1 uncultured Bacteroidales bacterium | reverse complement strand
TTTATTAAAGGAAAAACATAAAGTAGCTGTAAAAAGTTATGAAGGACATTGGCTTGATATCGGCCGCCCCGGCGATTATGAAAAGGCGCAGGAGATTTTTTAATCCAGGGCAGAATCCCCCGGCGATTCATTGCTTGTCTGAGGATCATTCAGAAGAATGCATTCCACAAGCCACAGAGTAGAACACTGCCTTTCCGGGAAAATTACGATAATAAACAATTGTCAAGGGATTGTCAGGCCGCCTGATCATCCCTGAAATAAAAACCATTCGATATGTATTCGATCCCCCTGTTTGACCTCAATTACGATGACCAGGAAGAGCTGGCCGTACAGGAGACCCTGCGGTCAAAGTGGATTTCGGCAGGTCCGCGTACCGCTGAATTTGAATCAGATTTCGCCGGCATGCTCTCGGTAAAACATGCCCTGGCTATGGCAAATTGCACCGTGGCGCTTCACCTTGCCGTGAAACTGCTGGAAATCGGCCCGGGAGATGAGGTGATCTGCCCGTCGCTGACCTTTGTAGCCACTGCCAATGCCATCAGGTATGTGGATGCCGTTCCTGTTTTTTGCGATATTACCAGCCTGGATGACCTGACACTGAATACAGCGCTGTTTGAAAAACTGCTGACAGCGAAAACAAAAGCCATCATGGTCATGCATTATGGCGGATTTGCGTGCAACATGAACGAAGTGGTTTCATTTGCCCGGAAACACAATCTCCGGATCATCGAAGATGCCTGTCACGGCCCCTCTACAACCTACCACGGTCAGGCCCTGGGAACGATCGGGGATGTCGGGTGTTTCAGCTTTTTTTCAAACAAGAATATCAGCACCGGCGAAGGCGGGATGCTCGTTACCAACGATGACGTACTTGCCGCCAAGGCCAAACTGCTGCGGTCGCATGGCATGACCACCATGTCGTATGACCGGTCGCGGGGACACAGTACTTCGTACGATGTGGTCAGCCCGGGGTATAACTACAGGATGGACGACCTGCGGGCCTCGCTCGGGATCGTGCAGTTGAAAAAGCTTCCGGGTGAGGTTGTTAAAAGGGCTGAAATCAGGAAACAGTATATTTCCCTGCTGGGCGATCATCCCGGCATGATCATCCCATTCCGCAACTATGATGAATACTGCACCAATTACATCTTCCCCGTCATCCTGAAAGATTCCGACTTTGTAAAAAGGGATGCCGTCAGGGAACAGCTGCATGCCGCGGGCATCCAAACCAGCGTGCACTATCCGCCTGTTCATAAATTTGAAATTTACAGGTCTTCAGGTCATACACTTCCGTTAACCGAATATGCGGCTGACAACCTTATCACACTCCCCATGTACTCCAAACTGCTGCCTGAACAGGTTAAATTTATCGCCAGTACCTTGTTAAGCCTGGTTTAACAGGACTTTTGCATTTCAACAGGGAATACGCCACCAACCATTTCGATTCAGTGAAGCAATCCTTCGATTACATCATCATCAGCGGTTTTTTCATCCCTGAAAGCGGGGCGCAGGCAAACCGGATCTTATGCTTTGCCCGGGGGCTCAGATCGCTCGGGTGCGGTGTGACCATTGTGGTGACCCAGCCCGGGCCCGGGCCGGATCCCCTGGAGGAG
>CAIYQH010000235.1 GCA_903928285.1 uncultured Bacteroidales bacterium | reverse complement strand
TGTTCCGGTGAAGACGCTCCCTCCCCTTCCAGGGGAGGGCCGGGGAGAGGTCCTTTATAAAAAACCGGGAGGGCCGGGGAGAGGTCCTTTAAAAAAACCAGGAGGGTCGGAGAGGTCCTTGATAAAAAACCGTGAGGGCCGGGGAGGGGTCATTTTGAAAATCACCTTGACAGGACCGTGGAGGAGCCCTTGAACGGCAGACATGAATTTTTAGTTGATGCTGTTGATAAACTCGCTGTCGGCAACCTGAAAAAATGAAAATCAAATAACGAATGTTGAATATTTGAATGTCAAGGATCGATAGCTGAATTCCGGCAGCCGGATCATGAAAGATGAAATCAGGATGTTGTTATTTGCCCTTTTGAATTGCCACGGGCTTCAGCCCGTGAATGATTGAATGAATAAACCAGGGGCTTTAACCCAGAATGCTGAAAATTTAAGAAAATTAATTTTTGAATAACCCTTACCATATTTATGATTGCAGCCGAAGGACTGAGTGTTGAATTCGGGGGTACCACCCTTTTTAAAAATATATCCTTTGTCATCAACGACAAGGACCGCATCGCCCTGATGGGGAAAAACGGCGCCGGGAAATCGACCCTGCTGAAGATCCTCGCCGGGGAGCGGCCACCTACCAGCGGGCGGGTATCCTCGCCCAAGGGCACCGTGATCGCCTACCTGCCGCAACACCTGCTTACCAGCGACTCTCGCACGGTGTTTGAAGAGGCTTCGCAGGCCTTCGCCGCCACCTTCGTGATGAAGGAACGCATCGCAGAGCTCAACGAACAGCTCACCATCCGCACCGATTATGAATCGGAGGAGTACTACGCCATCATCGAGGAGGTGTCGCACCTGAGCGAAAAGTTTTACTCCATCGCCGATATCAACTACGATGCCGAGATTGAAAAGATATTACTTGGCCTTGGTTTCCTGAGAACCGATTTCACCCGTCCGACCGGCGAATTCAGCGGTGGATGGCGCATGCGCATCGAGCTGGCCAAGATCCTGTTGCAAAACCCCGACCTGATCCTGCTCGACGAACCCACCAACCATATGGATATCGAATCGGTGCAGTGGCTTGAGGAGTTCCTGATCAACAGCGCCAAAGCGGTGATCGTCATTTCTCACGACAGGGCCTTTGTCGACAACATCACCACCCGCACCATCGAGGTGACCATGGGCCGGATCTACGACTACAAAGTCAACTACACGGCCTACCAGCAGCTGAGGATAGAGCGGCGCCAGCAGCAACAGAAAAAGTTTGACGAACAGCAGAAGATGATTGCCGAAACGCAGGAGTTCATCGAACGTTTCAAGGGTACCTACAGCAAAACGCTGCAGGTGCAGTCGCGGGTGAAGATGCTCGAAAAGCTCGAACTCGTCGAGATCGACGAGGAGGATAATTCAGCCCTCCGGCTGAAATTCCCACCGTCGCCGCGTTCGGGCAGTTACCCGCTGATCCTGAGCGGTCTTGAAAAAAGCTACGGCAACCATACAGTCTTTTCCGACGTATCCCTCAGCATTGAACGTGGCGAAAGAGTAGCTTTCGTAGGGAAAAACGGCGAGGGGAAATCGACCCTGGTCAGAGCCATCATGGGTGAAAAGGGCTACCAGGGCACGCTCACCGTCGGCCACAACATCATGATCGGCTATTTCGCCCAGAACCAGGCTTCGATGCTCGACGAGAACATCACGGTATTCCAGACCATCGACGATGCTGCCAAGGGCGACATCCGGGCCAAGATCAGGGATATCCTGGGGGCCTTTATGTTTGGCGGGGAACTCTCCTCCAATAAGGTCAAGACCCTCTCGGGCGGCGAGCGTACGCGCCTGGCCATGATCAAACTACTGCTCGAACCTGTGAACCTGCTGATCCTCGACGAACCTACCAACCATCTCGACCTCAAGACCAAAGACATCCTCAAATCGGCCCTGCAGGACTACGATGGCACGATGATCCTCGTATCGCACGACCGCGACTTCCTCGACGGACTGGTGAACAAGGTGTTCGAATTCGGCAACAAACGGGTCAGGGAGCATCTCGGCGACATCCACAGCTTCCTGCAGAAGAAAAAAATGGAAAACCTGCGCGAACTGGAGCGGACCGTCAAACTTTAATGAATCCGGAGCCATTGACGCAATCTCATCCTTGTTAATCATGATGCCCGGAAGATCACGCTTTACAGATTATTCCGGCGCATTGCAATTTCTTCCTTAATTCCCATGGTTGTCGTAAATTTGCAGCGGAAACAGCTGTAGTTATGACAAATTACAAATACCACCACCTGGGCATCCCGACCAAAACGCCGGTAAAGGGAGAGAAATACCTGGCTGCCTACAAAGTATATCACTGCGGATACGAGGAGAGCGAATTCGGTATCGAATGGATGCGATATGAAGAGGGGTGTAACCTCCCTGAAATTGTGAAAACGGTTCCGCATGTGGCCTTTGAAGTGGAGGATATCCAAGAGGCGATCAGGGGTAAAAAGGTGATCATCGAACCCAACAGTCCGTCGGAGGGAAACATCGTCGCCTTTATCGAGGAAAATGGCGCACCCATAGAGTTTATTCAGGTTTCTGCGACAAAGGCTCCAGCCCCTGACAATTAGTGTCTTAGCATTAATCATTCGAAATCCGAAGTCTGATCTCCGACATTCAATATTCATTATTCGATATTCATCATTCATTTTTTGTTATAATGGCCAAATCCCGCGACACAAAGCCCCACATCGGCATCTTCGGCAGAAGGAACAACGGTAAAAGCTCCCTCATCAATGCCCTTACGGGACAGGAAATTGCCATCGTATCGGAGGTTGCCGGCACGACGACCGACCCTGTGAAGAAGTCGATCGAGATCGGCGGCATCGGTCCCGTGGTGGTGATCGATACGGCCGGGATCGACGACACCGGCGAACTGGGGCTGAAACGGATCGGCAAGACCAACGAGGTGATGAAGATCATCGACATGGCCATCCTGGTGATCGCCCACAATGAATTCGGTGATCCCGAGAAAAAGCTGATCCATGATTTCAAGGCCGGCGACCTGCCCTTCCTGATCATCCACAACAAGTCGGACGAAGAGACGATCACTCCGGCACTCTCCTCGGTGATCCGCGAAAAATATGATGTTCCGGTGATCGGGTTCAATGCATTGAATCCTGACAATAAGGAGGATCTGATCAACCTGATCAGGGAGACCATCCCGGAGACGGCCTTTACCAAACAAACCCTGGTCGGCGACCTGATCTCCTACGGCGATGTGGTGCTGCTGATAACCCCTATCGACATAGAAGCTCCCGAGGGGAGAATGATCCTGCCCCAGGTGCAGGTGATCCGCGATGTGCTTGACCACGACGGCATTGCCGTGGTGTGCAAGGAGCGCGAAGTCGACAGTTTCCTGCGGAAGATGAACCCGAAGCCGGTGCTGGTGGTCACCGACAGCCAGGTCTTTCCCAAGGCCGATGCCGCCATCCCCAAAGATATTCCCCTTACCAGTTTCAGCATCGTACTGGCCAGGCAGAAGGGCGATTTTGCAAGCTATATGAAGGGAACTCCGCACTTGTCGGAGCTTCGCGACGGCGACCGATTGCTGATCCTTGAATCATGCACCCACCATGTATCATGCGACGACATCGGAAGGGTGAAGATTCCCCGCTGGCTGAATAATTTCTCCGGAAAAAAACTGGAATATGACGTGGTGTCAGGGTTAAGTTCCATCCAGCGGCCCATTACCGATTATGCGATGGTGATCCAGTGCGGTGGCTGCATGATCACCCGAAGGCAACTGCACAACAGGCTGAAACCTGCCATCGATGCCGGGATTCCCGTTACAAACTACGGGATGGCCATAGCCTATATTCATGGGATTTATAACAGGGCGATTGCACCTTTCACAGGGAACAAGGGTGATAGGGTTGATTATCTTTAGGCAACAGGCAGCAGGCAATAGCCAGGTGTTACGGGACGGACATGGATACGGGGACTACTTTGCCGTTGAAGTATTTGGGGCCGTTGATGCAGAAGTCGCCGATAAAATGGGCGATCTGGGCGGGGTTCTGCAGGGCTTTGGCGCCGGGGAAGGCTTTGGCAAACATCTCGGTTTGTACAGCTCCCAATGCCAGGCAATTCACAGTGATCTCCTGTTCGGCAAGTTCCTCGGCAAGGGCTTCGGTGAGGATGGCCAGGGCTCCTTTGCTGGCGCTGTAAGCCGCCAGTCCGGGAAATTTTCTGCTGCCCTGCACTCCCCCGATACTGCCGATATTGACTACATGGGCCCCTTTGTTGAACATGGGAAGCAGCGCCTGGGTCAGGAAAAAGGGGGCTTTCACATTTACGTTAAAGGTATCGTCGAAATTTACCAGGTCGGTTTTTCCGAAGGGCTTGTTGATCAGCTTTCCCGCGTTGTTAACCAGCACATCGCATTTATGGATGATGGTCTCCAGACGCTGCGCGATGAAGGGGTAGAACTCAAACTGGTTCAGGTCGAATTCATAAGGAGTTACCTTGGCTTCGGGGTACAGTTTGATGCATTCGGCAACCAGCTCTTTCAAGGATTTACCATTGCGCGAAATCGCCACGATATGATTCTGTTTATGTTTGGCTAACACCTTAACAAGTTCGAAGCCGATGCCTTTGCCGGCCCCGGTTATAATGATGTTCATAAAATGCAGTGTTAAAATGATAAAAAGTGATGAATTCTATTTTAAATTGGTCAAATATAGACAACTTTTCAATAACTTTGCCACCTGAACCCTAACCAAATTTAACCACATGAAAAAGTTTTATCTGTTGTTCATGCTTCTCGTTGTGGGCATGAATATTTCATTTGCACAGAACCAGGCCCCTAAACCAGAGGTTGCCTATCCTGTGTATTTTGACATCTCTCCACCCCTCAGGGACATGATCAAAGTCGCCCCGGGCAAGGTTGATAACTCCTGGAAAGATGGCATCGTCAAAAATAAGTTCAATATCTTCAAGGATGAAGATAATTCGACTGCCATTCCAAACAACATATATTCAAAGGTACAGAATTATTTTGGTATGATGTCCACCGACACCACCATCCAGAATTTTGACGGTGTGAACAATGTCAGTGGTTACAATCCTCCCGATACCCATGGCGATGTAGGAAAAAGTTTTTATTTCCAGGTGGTAAACTGCTCCTATGCCGTTTATAACAAGTCAGGTGTGAAGGTGCTTGGCCCCTTTGCCAGCAGCACAGTATGGAACGGTATGCCCAACAACTCCAACGACGGGGATGCCGTTATTTTATATGACGAAATTGCCGACCGCTGGATCTTTACCCAGTTTTCCCTACCCAGCGCCGGGAACTTCCAGATGATCGCAGTATCGCAAACCAACGACCCGACAGGATCATGGTACCGCTACCAGTATTCCTTCACCGCCATGCCCGACTACCCCAAATTCGGTATCTGGCCTGATGGTTATTACATGAGCAGCAACCGTTTTGCCAATGGTTCCTCCTATTCGGGAACCGGCGCCGATGCCTATGACCGTACAGCTATGCTTTCGGGCAGTCCAACAGCAGCAAGGGTTTCATTTACCCTCCCATCATCCAACGAAGCCTTTACCGCCATTCCTGCCGATTGTGACGGTCCGTTTCCTCCGCTTGGAACTCCCGAATATTTTGTATATATCCGTACCAGCGGTTCACAGCATCTCGGCATCAATGAATTTCATACCGACTGGGTAACCCCGGCAAATTCAACATACGGCAACAACCTTGCGGTTCCCGTGACCTCCTTCAACTCCTCTCTTTCGAGCGGAATCCCCCAGAAGGGAACCTCGGCCAAAGCGCCAGCCATCACCGACCGCCTGATGTACCGTGTACAATACAGAACCTTCGCCGACCACAATTCCATCGTGACGAACCACGTGGTAAACGCCGGATCAGGCGTTGCCGGTTGCCGTTGGTATGAGTTACGTAACGATGCTACCAATCCCTGGTCAATTTATCAGCAGTCGACCTATGCCCCTGCCGACAACAATTCCCGCTGGATGGGCAGTATCGCCATGGATTCCTTAGGAAATATCGCACTTGGATTCTCTATCTCCAGCGCCAACATGTACCCGTCCATCCGTTACACGGGCCGTATGGTCTGCGATACGCTGGGCGTGATGACCATCGCTGAAAAGGGAATCATGAACGGAGGCGGAGCACAAACCGCTACCGGGAGCATGAGCCGCTGGGGTGACTACAGCGCCATGAGCGCCGATCCTTCAGAGCACAGGAAATTCTGGTATACCCAGGAATATTATTCTTCTACTTCAAGCAGCAACTGGAGAACGAGGATTGCTTCTTTTTCTTTCTTCTCTGCTTCAGCTTTTGCTTCTCCCACGCAGGTTTGTGCAGGCGATTCAGCCCAGCTGAATGTCCTGGCCAATTGCGGCGCCCCGGGTAACTATACCTACCAGTGGAGCTCGATTCCTGCCGGATTCACCTCCACGGCCCAAACACCTAAAGTTGCGCCTGCCGTGCCAACGAAATATGTGGTAAGTGTCAGCGACGGCAACAACACCCATGTCGATACTGTCATGGTTGACGTGATGCCCCAGCCGATCGTTTCCGCCGGCGGCGACACCACTGTATGCTGGTACCTGACCTCTGTCCACGTTTCGGGAACCGCCGTGAATGTCAACGCCATCAACTGGACCACCTCCGGAACCGGTACTTTTGACAACCCGCTGACCTTCTCAACCAACTATCACCCAACCCTTGCCGATAAACTTTCAGGATCTGTCAACCTTGGATTCGTCGGAACCCCGACGCCTCCGTGTACCAAAAATGTTATCAGCACCAAACATGTGATATTTGATGTTTGTACCGGCATGGCCAACAACAGCAACAGTGCGCCTGCCATGGTCATCCAGCCCAACCCTGCTCATGGCACCGTATCGATCGGCGTCAGCGGCATCAACGGAACATGCAACCTTACCATTACCTCCATGGAGGGGAAGAACCTGTTTAACGACAGCTTTGAAGCCGCCACCACCCAGGTAATCAGGACAATGGATATCTCTACATATCCCAGGGGCATCTATTTCGTTCAGTTAAGGACCGGTAACAAGGTGATCACCGAAAAGATGATCGTTCAATAACAATAATAAAAAACAAATTCATTGTTATTTGATTAACAATGAATTTGTTTTTGTATCTTTGCAATCGCAAACGATTCATAGAAACAGTTCATTTACATATAATCTGGTTCTTCAGGGCAGGGTGAAATTCCCGACCGGCGGTATAGTCCGCGACTTCCCGGATGTCAGCAGCAGGAGTAAACCTTCTGCCGGCAACAATCCCGGGAACTGAGCCGTTGAAATTACGGCGCCGACAGTAAAGTCTGGATGGAAGAAGAATCGTATTTAATCTGACCATTTATCACGTTAAATAGGATTGAGCCCTGTTGCATTAGTGTGACGGGGCTTTTTTTTGGAATGCAGGAATGCAGAAAATGCAGAAAATGCAAACAATGCAAACAATGCAAACAATGCAGGCAATGCAGGCAGTGCAAACAAAGCCGAATTGCCTGTTGCCTTATTTAATTAAAAATGACAATTGACGAAACCTACATGAAGCGTGCGATCACCCTCGCAAAACGGGGTGCCGGGTGGGTTAATCCCAACCCGATGGTTGGCGCGGTGATGGTCAGGGATGGTCGCGTGATAGGAGAGGGATACCACGAATTTTTTGGGGGAGCGCATGCCGAGGTGAATGCCATCAGGTCGGCAAATGAGCCGGTGACGGGGGCTACTTTGTATGTCACCCTCGAACCTTGCGCGCACGAAGGGAAAACGCCTCCCTGCGCCAACCTGATCGTGGATGAAAAGATCACACGTGTGGTGGTAGCAGTTGGTGACCCAAACCCATTGGTCAACGGCAGGGGGATTGAGTACCTCCGGACGCATGGAATTGAGGTCGAACCTGGGATTTTGGAGGATCAGGCCATCATGATGAATGAGGTATTTGAAAAATTTATCAGGACCCGGCTTCCTTTCGTGGTCCTAAAATCGGCCATGACCCTCGACGGGAAAATAGCAACCGTAACCAATGCCTCGAGGTGGATAACCGGTGAGCGTTCGCGCAGGATGGTCCATCTGCTGCGCCAGCAACTGAGCGCCGTGATGATCGGCGTTGACACGGTACTGTTCGACGATCCGTTGCTCAATATAAGATTAAAAGGGAGCTGGAAAAATCCGCTGAAGGTCATCGCCGATACCCATGGCCGGATACCGCTCGAAGCAAAGATATTAGCCAACGACCCGCAACTGACCGTAGTCGCAACAACGAACCTGGCAGATCCGGGAAAGCTGAAAACCATCGAACGGATGGGCGCTCAGGTGCTGATCTGCCCTGTGAAAAACGGCAGGGTCGATCTGGCCTTTCTCATGCAGGCGCTGGGTGCCATGGAGATCGACAGCGTGATGATCGAAGGCGGCAGTACCCTTGCCTTTGCGGCATTGCAGGAGGGTATCGTGGATAAACTGATCACCTTTGTCGCCCCGAAGATACTGGGCGGGGCAAATGCCCCAACACCTGTTGGCGGTGCGGGGATAGAAAATATGGATGGGGCGATCAACCTGAAAAGAATGAAAACCAGCAGGATGGGAGAGGATATTATGGTGGAGGGGTGGGTTTGAAATGCAGGAATGCAGACAATGCAGACAATGCAAACAATGCAGACAATGCAGACAATGCAGACAATGCAAACAATGCAGGCAATGCAAGCAATGAAGACAATGCAGGCAATGAAGACAATGCATGAAATGATTAAATAAGAGAAATGTTTACAGGGATTATTGAAGAAATAGGCCTTATAAGGTCGGTAAGGCAGGGGGCGAAGTCGTCGCAGATAACGATCGGCGCTGCGAAGGTTATGGAAGACATGAAGGTGGGCGACAGTATTTGTACCAATGGTGTTTGTCTTACGGTGACTTCATTTACGGTTGATTCGTTTGTTGTGGATGTGATGCCTGAAACGATCCGCCGGAGCGGTTTCAGCGCCCTGAAAACAGGCAGCAGGGTCAACCTCGAACGGGCGTTGAGGCTGATGGACAGACTGGGCGGTCACCTGGTGAGCGGCCACATTGACGGCACAGGGAAGGTCAGCAGGAAATGGGAAGAGGATAATGCGGTCTGGTTCACCTTTACTACAGAGCCAAAACTGCTTAGGTATATCGTGGATAAGGGATCGGTGGCATTAGATGGCATCAGCCTTACAGTTACTTCGGCCGATAACCATTCATTCAGTGTCTCAACGATTCCCCATACGCGGGATGTGACCACGCTGATGGATACGGTAAGGGGGGATATCCTCAATATTGAGTGCGACATCATTGCAAAATACATTGAAAAATTACATTCACCGGGAGGTCAGGGTTCGAAAATAGACCTGGATTTCCTGGCTAAAAATAATTTCTTATGACAAACTATAAGTTCAACACGATTGAAGAGGCGCTGGAGGATATCCGCAAGGGCAAAATGATCGTCGTGGTTGATGATGAAGATCGTGAAAACGAAGGAGACCTGGTAATTGCAGCAGAAAAGGTTACCCCGTCGATTATCAATTTTATGGCGAAGCATGGCGGAGGGTTGGTCTGTCTGCCCATTATCCGGGAACGGCTGGAAGAACTGAACATCGAAAGGATGGTGGTGAAAAACACAGATCCCAACCGCACCGCTTTTACAGTCTCCATCGATGCCATCGAATGTTCGACAGGCATCTCGGCACAGGAGCGTGCACTGACCATCAAACGGGTGATCGACAACCAGACCAAGGCCCGCGATTTCACACGTCCGGGACACATTTTTCCCATCGAATACAGGGAGGGTGGCGTTCTTATCAGGGCCGGGCATACCGAAGCATCGGTCGACCTGGCCAAGATGGCCGGCCTCTATCCTGCCGGCGTGATCTGCGAGATCATGAACGAAGACGGTACGATGGCAAGGGTTCCTGAACTCATGGAATATGTTAAGGAACACAACCTGAAGATCATCACCATCGTGTCGCTGATCGATTACCGGCGCAAGTCGGAAACGCTGGTTGAACGCGCCGCCGTGGTCGATATGCCCACAAAGTATGGTGAATTCAAAGCCTACAGCTATGTAAGCAAAATCAGCAAAGAGAACCACCTGGCGCTCGTCAAGGGCGATATTACCGATGGGGAACCGGTGTTGGTCAGGGTGCATTCCGAATGTCTTACCGGCGACGTGTTTGGTTCGATGCGGTGCGACTGTGGCGACCAGCTCGAGTATGCCATGAAGAAAATTGCAGCCGAGGGGCGGGGCGTATTGCTCTACATGCGGCAGGAGGGTCGTGGTATCGGCCTGGAAAATAAAATGAGGGCCTATTCCCTGCAGGACAAGGG